>CALGUJ010000316.1 GCA_937902055.1 uncultured Pelolinea sp. | reverse complement strand
AAATTTTTTATAAAAATGTCTCGAGGTGATGTTAATCGCCAGGTTCAAGCCGATAATAATCAGTATAAGTATAGCCGATGTACCCAGGGCTTTGTCGAAAGCGCGCGTTTCACTGGCCAACATATAAACATGCAGCGCCATGGTTCGACCAGAGGAAAGCAAATTTTTCGGAAGACGATAGCTGCCGCCCAACGTGACCCAAAAAACCGCGGTTTCAGCGATGACGCGGCCAACGCTCAAGACAATGCCGGTGATGATGCCGGGCAGAGCGGAGGGGAGGATCACGCTGAAAATGGTCTGCCATTTGGTAGTGCCGAGGGCCAGGCTGCCTTCGCGGTAGGATTGGGGAACGGTGAGCAAAGCCTCTTCAGTGGTGCGGATGATCAAGGGGAGCACGAGACAAGCCCCACTGAGACCGGCAGAGAGAAGGGAAAATTTCAATTTCATATAGGACACAAAAACCGCAAATCCAAACAGCCCAAAGATGATGGAAGGGACCCCAGCCAAAATCTCAACACTGGTGCGGATCAGGTTTACCAATGCAGTGAGAAATCCTTTTTTCCCCGATAATTCAATGGCATATTCAACCATATAAATTGCTGTTCCGATACCCAGGGGAGCAGCAATGGCGATGGTCAAGATCACCAGGTACAACGTAGTGACAATCGTGGTGGAAATTCCACCCTTACCGGAAACACCGCCGGCGGGGCGCGTGGTGAGGAACTCCAGATCGATCACTTTAAACCCATTGCTGACCACATAATAAATTATCAACAGCAGGACGGCAACCGCAAACAAACCAGCCAGCCAGATCAAAGCGAAGGCGATTTTCTGCGATAATTCACGGCGGCGCAGATGTTTAGCCGGGTCAATGGCGGTAATCTTTTTCCGGGAAAGTTCGATATTTTTTATCATGTGGATCTACTCCTTAGGAAGGCTGCCTTTCGCGCATCACGAAGTGCGCCAAGCGGTTGATTCCCAATAACAAGAGGAATAGCAGCACACCGGTAAAGAACAAGGCGCTGCGATGCACGTCGGCGGCATAATTGATTTCCACGGCGATATTTCCCGTGAGGGTGCGCGCCGTTGCCAGCAAAATGGTGAGCGGATTGTCATTCAGAGGAGTCGGGATAGCAATGGAGTTGCCAATGACCATGATGAGCGCCATGGTTTCGCCCAAGGCGCGTCCGATCCCTAAAATGATGGCGGCGATTATCCCGGAACGGGCAGCCGGCAGAATAACAGTTATGATGGTTTGCCAGCGAGTGGCGCCCATAGCCAGGGAAGCGTCGCGATAGGAATCGGGAACCGCGCGAATGGCATCTTCAGCCACACTGGTGATGGTGGGGAGGATCATAATCGCCAGGATGATCGAGGCGTTGAGGATGCCAAAACCGCTGTTGCCGTCGATTTCGATATTGCGGATCATAGGCGCCAATACCACCACCCCAAACAAACCGAAAATTACAGAGGGAATGCCGGCCAGCAACTCCACCGCCGGGCGGATGATCTCGCGTACCAGAGGAGGAGCAACCTCGGCCAACAGTATGGCCGTCAGAATGGCAAGAGGAACACCCAGAACGACCGCGCCAAGCGTGCTATACAACGACCCCAGAATCATGGGTACCAAACCGAACTGGCCGACCTGTTCACCAGTAGAAGTTCCCGGACGCCAAACCGTTCCGGTGAGGAGTTCACCCAACCCGATATTTTCGAGAGCCTCGGAAGATTCCAGGAAAGTAAAGATAAAAATCAAAATCACCACCAGGATGGAAGTTGTGGCAATGATCACCAGCAGCTTTTTAATGAATTGATCCATAACAAACCGCTGCCGATCGCTCTGCTCGAAGCAATCATCCATTTCTTTCAGTCCGTAAATCAGGATCAAGGGAATGGCGATATTTTCCAGAAGCGTTAATAAGGATTGCCCCAATGCCCGAATGATCTCAGCCAATGGGGTGATTTTTTCTCCGGCAAAAACCGCGGTGGAGAAAGAAAATATTGCGGAGATGCAGAAGAAACCGACCAACAGAACCGCAACAAGATTGGTTATCGTTTTGGCCCAATTCTTAAAGAACCAAAAACCGGCAGCCAAAGCAGCGGATAAAAGCGCACCAATAATGCCCAGAATCATTTGAAACAGAACTGAAGGAACCAGCTCGTACGAAACAAGCCCGAAAAACCTGCCGGGACCCGCCAATAAACAAAAAAGCGAAAGCCCGGACAACAAAGCTGAGAGAACTCGAAGGGAGGTTTTTTTATAATTGCTCACAGGACAATCCCACTGATTAATTCAAGGGGCACTTCGATAGTGAAGTGCCCCTTCCCAAATTCACTTGAATGATTAGTCTACAGTGATGTAATCTTCGGCAACGATCGCCTGTCCATCCGCACCCAGGATGAAATCAATGAATGCCTGGGACAATTCGGAGGGAGCGCCGTTGGTGAGCATATTGAACGGGCGGTAGATCGGATAGGTGCCGTTCTTGACATCTTCAACAGTTGGCTCGACGCCATCGATGGAGAGCGCCTTGACGGAATCATCCAGGAAACCGAAGGAAAGGTATCCGATGGAGTTGGGGGTGGTGGCAACCACGGTCAGCAACTGGCCGTTGGATTGCTGCAGCAAGGCGGAATCGACAATGGGTTTGATTTGCTTTTCGCCATTGGCATCCTTGTATTCCAGGACCAATTCTTCGAAAGCGCCGCGCGTACCGGAACCCTCTTCGCGGGAAACAACGGTGATAGGAGCATCGGGACCGCCAACTTCGGAGAAGTTGGTAACTTCACCGGCGAAGATCGCCTGAACCTGGTCCTTGGTCAGACTGGTCAGTTCTACATCGGGGTTCACGATAACCGCAATACCGTCATACGCGATGGTGAAAACCTGCAGGTTGGGATATTGCTCCATTTCAGAATCTTTGATTGCGCGGGAAGCATTGCCGATATCGACCGTGCCGTCTCCGGCGGAGGTGACACCAACGCTGGTACCGCCGCCCTGGATGTCGATGGAGACTTCGGGATTGGCAGCCATGAAGGCATTGGCTAATTCCTCAGCCAAAGGCTGAACGGAGGTGGAGCCGGCGAGCTGCAACTGGCCCGAAAGCGCGGGCGCAACGGCGGGAACTTCGGTTGCGGCGGCTTCTTCAGCGGGAGCAGCGGCCTCTGCCGGGGCTGCTTCGGCTGCGGGGGCTGCCTGCTGGCAAGCGGTGAAGAGCATCATACTTGCGAGCACAACAGCGGACAAAACGAACACTTTACTTTTCATCTTTTTCTCCTGAATTTTTTAGTTACACACGAATACTATCAAGCGAAAATTAACAGGAATGGGAAAAGATGTTAAGAAAAGGTTAAAGGATATTTAATAAATCCCACTATCGGGCAATCGGGATGCTGAAGAAGAAAATGCTGCCTTGCCCAACCTGGCTTTCAGCCCAAATCCGGCCGCCATGGGCTTCGACCAGATGCCTTGAAATCGATAAACCCAACCCGGTCCCGCTTTCGGAACGCGAGCGGTCGGATTTATAGAAGCGTTCGAAGATACGTTCCAAATCGCGGGGCTGGATGCCGATCCCCGTATCGCGGACGCTGAAAACCACCTGGCCGGTTTCCTGACCGGCAGCGAGTTCGACGCTGCCCCCGGGCGGCGTGAATTTAATGGCATTATGCAACAAATTGACCAACACACGTTCGAGACGGGATTTATCGACAAAAATGCGCGGTAAGGCTGGCGAACAGGAGCGGGTGAGCGATAGACCAGCGCGCTGAGCCTGGAGCGCCATGCGATCTGCCGCGGAGTCGATCAAACCGGTGGGCTCGATCCAGCTTTTCTCCAAAGGAACCAGGCCGGATTCGATCCGGGAGAGTTCCAAAAGCTCTTCAACTATTTGGTTGAGGTTATCGATTTCAGCAGCCATACGGTTGAGGAATTTTTGAGCTTCCTGCGGATCCTCCTCCAGCAAGTTATCCTGGAGCGTTTCCGTAATCAACTTCAACGAGGTCAAGGGAGTGCGAAGCTCGTGAGAGACGTTGCTGACAAAATCGCGGCGGATAATCTCCAACTGGCGAATGCGGGTCAGATCCTGCATAAGGAACAAGATGCTGCCGGGCATTTCGCGATCCAGGGGGGTGGCGATACAGCGGATATAGTTTTTGTAGGCCGTTTCAAAACTATCCATCTGGGGGCTGTGAGCGGACAGGGTCTTTTCGAGAAGTTCATTCATCTTAAAATGACGAATAACTTCAACCAGAGAATGTCCGAGAGCTTCCTGGCTTGACACATTGAATATCGCGCAGGCGGAAGGATTGATGAGACTGACGTTACCCTGCCCGTCTACCACCAGAATACCATCGTTCATATTGCTCAAGATAGAGGAATAGACTGCTTTTTCGGCGTCGAAGATTTCGCGATCTTTTTTCAGGGCTGCCAGCGTATCGAGGACTTCTTTGTACATAAGCTGCAACTCGGGGGGCAGCCAGCGGGCTTTATAAAAAAACTGCGACAAAATTTGCGGCTCGTGAATGTTTTTTTTGAGTTCTTCCAACGGCTGCGTGTACAAACGGCTGATGGCGAAGGCAAGTAAAATGAACAGTAAAACCGCCAATGAAAAGCTCAGCGGGTTTTCGCGCACAAGCGTCTTCAACACCAAAACACCGCCGAATTCCGGCAACAGGAAATACAGGACCAGCCAAGGGATCAGAGCAATAACCAGGATGCGCCAGAACAAAGAGTTGCGCATGCAGTCTCAACCTTCAAAGCGGTACCCGGCGCTGCGGCTGGTAACGATCCTCTGCGGTTTGGCAGGATCGTTTTCGATTTTTTCGCGCAGCCAACGCACGTGCACATCCACCGTGCGGCTATCGCCGAAATAATCCCATCCCCATACTTTCTCGAGGATCAATTCACGCGAGAGCACCTGTCCACGATGCTGGCCGAGGAAGAGGAGTAAATCGTATTCCTTCGGTTTGAGATTAAGAGGCAGGTTATTCAACGTAACCTCCCGGCGGTTCTCATCGATCACCAAATTATCGAAAGTCAGCACCTTGCGGCCGGCAGCTTCGTCGACGCTGAGATTCTGCATAATTTTGGCACGCCGCAGCAAGGCTTTGATGCGGGCGATCAGTTCCCGCATGGAAAACGGTTTGGTCAGATAATCGTCCGCGCCGACTTCGAGACCGACCACGCGGTCAATTTCGTCATCGCGAGCGGTGAGCATCAAGATGGGCACCAACATATCTTTGCGAAGGATTTTGCATACCTCAAAGCCATCCATTCCCGGCAGCATGATATCCAACATGATCAAGTCGGGCTGGTACTGACGCGCCTTATCGATGGCAGAAGGCCCGTCATTGGCGCATTCCACCTGATATCCCTGTTTCTTCAGGTTATATGCCAGCGTTTCCTGCAGCGTCAATTCATCTTCAACAACCAATATTTTTTCTGCCATAGCCATCAACCAAATCCTCGACCGCTTTGATAAATTCCCCGGCTATTTGAGCGCGATCGAAATGCAATTCCAAATAGCGGCGTCCATTCAAACCCATGTCGCGAGCGGCAGAGGGGTCACGATACAGCTTAAGTATAGCCTCACTCATTTTTTGCGGACTACCGGGTTTACAGAACAACCCGCAGCGGGCAGCTTCAAGCACTTCGCGAATAACCCCATCGATAGCTAAAACAACCGGTTTCGCGCAAGCCATGTAATCGAATACCTTGTTGGGGTAAGTGGTTTTGTACATTTCCACCGGTTTCAATATGGCTATGCAGGCGTCCGCGGCTGCTATCATGGCGGGCATTTCGGTTTTCGGCAGGGAAGCGCGAAATTCAAGGTTCTTCAAAGCCAGTTTTTCGGCCCTCTCCTGCAAGGCGGGTTTTTCCTTGCCATCGCCGAGCAGCACAAAATGGATGGCCGGCGTGTTCTCGAGCAGTTTGGCGGCTCGCAGGACCACATCCAGGTCATTCGACATGCCATGCGCGCCGGTGTAGAGGAGTACGTATTTCCCCCGCCATTCAGGGTGAGCAGCGCGGCAGCTTTCAGGCCGGGCGTTAAAAAAAGCCGGATCAGCGCCGTTGGGGACAAGGAGGATGTTCCCGCCGCCTTTCGATTGAACGTGCGGGATAAAGCCGGGCGAATTGACAACAATCAGGTCGGCATGGGTATAAAGGAACTGTTCGAGCCAAAGCGATAACCGGATGAGCGCCCCGTTACGCAGGACACCCACCGCGATGGCGAAAGCCGGCCAGAGATCGCGCACTTCCAGAATGAAGGGTTTGCGCTTGAGCCGGGCAACCAGCCAGCCCGTGAAACTTTGGAAGATGGGCGGGGTGGTGCCCCAAACCACATCGATATTGCGGATAGCCATGGATTTAAAAAAGGAAGAAACCATGAAAGAAACAAAACTGAAAACACGATGGATGAAACTTTTGTGCAGAGCCGGGTAGGTATACACGCGGTAGATATCGATGGCGCCATTGGCATCGCGCGATACTTTGACATTCTTCTCCGACCGGCCGGTCAGGTAGCTGACCGGGGAAGCGATGATGCTGACATGGTGGCCGGCTGCGGCGAAAAAGCGCGCCAGTTCATGATGGCGGGTGCCGCCGGGTTCATCCATTGCCGCAAATGCCTGGTGAATGAGCAAGATATGCATGGTTAGATTTTAACCGCAATCAATCCGGCAATTGAAATTGCGAGCGGATTTGGATCGGCAGCGGCGCAACAAGCGTGAATTGGATGGATAACGCCGGCAGCTTGAGGCCATAGGTAGGTGAAACCCAACCCAGGCAGCTATTCCGCTGCCCGGTAAGCTGAGATTCTCCGCAGCGGAATATATCGATCAGCGCAGGGCCGGCATTACCCGGAGCGGCGAGCGTGAGCAGCGCGGCGCCCAGAGGACTGCGCAACGCCACGCGATTATCCTGCAATATATCAAACGGCCAATCCGGGACGAGCCAGTTCAGGACGGCTTTGACCTCACGGGAAGACTCACCAGCCGGCAGCAACTCGTCAGTAATGATCCATTCGGCGGCGCGTCCTTTTTGGAGCCGGCGGCGGTGGATCACACCCAGATTATGGTAACCGAAATGCAGGGCGGAAACGGAATCGTGCGCGGAACTTTCAACCTGGGCTTGAGCCCAATCGAGCCAGAGAAACTTGCCGGCGCGGGTCATCTGGTCGCGGCCGTCGACTGTGATGGTGTTGTGCACCGCGGTGGCGGCCAGGGCGTTTTCCCAGGGCGGGGGGGCATTATATTGAAAAGTACCGGCGTCCATGGCGAAGTTGACACCGCGATGCCAAATCTCCACGTGCAGTTGATCGGCATGGGCAGGGCGCGAGGTGAACGTAGCCGCGCGCAGCGAAGCCCAACCCCGGTCATTTTCGACGAGGATAAGCTGATTACGGTGCGCTTCAGAGGGGAACAATTCGGACTTCTGCGGGATAACCGGCAGATCCAGCCACAGGCAGAGATCATCCCAGGGGCCGGGCGGCAAGGCCGGGCGAGCCAGGTACGCCCGCGCGGCAGCCTGAACAACCGGGCGGTAATCCTGGAAATCGAGACAGGAAAACGGGAGGAAGTACGAACCGTCATTGTGACCGAGGTTTGGCACGCGGCCGGATGTTTGATCCAGGCGCAAGGCCAGCCATTGAGCAGCCGCCGCGAGCCGGTTGAGCACCGCATCCTCGAAGATCAGATGCTCTTTTTCAAGCAGCACCTGCATCCAAAGCGAAAGCATCAGGAAGAGCCGGTGGTAATTGGTGCTGTGCTGAATGTAGGTACCATCATCCGCGACCTGAACGAGAACGCCCTCATTGAACAGCCGCAGCCCCAGCTTGCGCCAACGGGGGGAATCGGGATGGGCGGGCAGAAAAAGCGCAGCGGTATACAACCCGACTGCTTCGGAAAGCAAGTGGTTGTTATTTTGGGCGCGCGCATAACAAAGCGTGGGGGGAATTCGGCCGGCATGATCGGCGATGTTGATCGACAACGCAGCCAAGTTCTCGGGCGTGGAAGAGGGGGCATCCCTGAATACATGCGCACAAATGGTCAGGGCGATCAACCTGAGGGCTACTTCCTGTGAGGAGGTCCAGTTCAGACCCCGATTGGGTGGATTAGCCAGGCGGAATTCGGCATAGTTCTGCCAGAATGCCCGCGCATATTTATCATCAGGTGAGAAGTAATAAGCCTTGGCGAGCGCGACCGCCCAGTTGAAGCGAGCCGGTTCCCAGGCGTACTTGATATCTTTGAGATTGGCGCGCGCGGAACCGCGCTCATAATGCGTCCAATGCTGGGGATCTTTTTCCGGCGCGAGGGTAAGCGGCCGCCATTCGCCGCCGAAATATGCCATCTGTCCTTCCAGGATGCGGTTGGCTTCTGAAAGGCACGCCGGCACGCCGGAAGCAGCCACACGGGCCAGGCGGCTCTTTCCCGGCAACGCAAAGAACCAGTTTGGTTTTAAAGAATCTTCATCCAGCAGCGCGTTCATCTCCAGAGCGGGCGTGCGAAAGGCAAAAAAACCGGAACGCAAACCGAGCTGGTATTGCAAATAATTTAAACTTTGCCGGAATCCCAATTGGGAGGCGGTTTTCACGCGCAGGGAAATCCGATCGAAGCGTTTCATCAGTTCAGGCGGAGTGCATGAAGGTTTCCAGATTGACCGGTTGACCGGCTAACAGCGCCTGGCGGCAAGCCAGGGTGGCATAGCTGGAGAGCAGCAACTCGCGGTAAGGGATGGGTTCGGCGGCCTGGCCGCGGACTGCGGAGAGAAAAGCCTGCCAGGAGGCCTGGTGGCCCTTATCCTGCCGCAAAGCGGAGCGTTCGGTTTTGGTGCGATTTTCGTCGATCAGTTGCAGCGAGCGGAAATCATCCAGGATGCCGATTTTACCGGCGCTGAATACTTCCACATATTCCTTTCCGAATCGCCTGTTTCCATTGGACAGGTAAGCCAGCGAACCCAGCGATCCATC
>CALGUJ010000315.1 GCA_937902055.1 uncultured Pelolinea sp. | reverse complement strand
CAATCTAAACGAGATCTAAGGTCCCCAGCGCGGCTGCCAGTCGCAGTAGTCGTTGCTGGTCAGGCGCAGGGTGGTACCGTCGGAAATGCGCATCACGTAAATTTCGCAGCCGTCCGATTCCCAGAAATGGTCGCGGTAGGACATGAAGGTCACCCAATTGCCGTCCGGCGAAAAAGATGGCGCCAGGTTATCGCCGCCCGAGGTTACATTGTAAGGAGCGGTGTTTTCTCCAAAGAAAAAAATCTCGCGATTATGTTGGTCGGTCTGGCCTCGGTAGGAGGCCATTAATCCATTCACGCCCCAATCGCTGCGGCCTCGTAAGCCGGAGATGTCAGTGACCTGGTGCGCATTGCTGCCGTCGGAGTTCATCACAAAAAATTGCGGCACTTGCGATGGCGAGGCGATGAACAGGATAAGCGAACCGTCCGGCGACCAGGTGGGGTCTTTGCAGTCCAGGTAATTGTTTAGGTCGGTCAACCCACTTCCGTCGCGGTTGATCACCGAGATGGTATTGCGTCCGCCGCTATAGCGGGTGAATACGATCTTGCTGCCATCGGGTGATATTTCGGGCGCGTAGCATTCGCCGATCCCGGAAGTGAGCTGTCGCAGATCGCTTCCGTCCGTTTGCATTTCAAAAATCTCGAACCCTCCTTCGCGCGAGGAGATGAACACAATGCTGTTACCGTCCGGCGAAAGCGAGGGATAGAAATGAATCGCCTTGAGGTTGTCGGTCAACTGGCGGTTATTTGTGCCATCGGCGTTCATCAGGCAGATCTGATCGTGCGAGGTCTGACGGTCCACCTGGCAGGAATACACGATCTTGCCGTGGGGGGCGTTATCCGGCGTGGGTGTTGCGGTCAGGGTCACGGTAGGCGTGATGGTGATATCGTAGTAAGGCGTATCGGTGATGGTTTGCGGTGGACTTACCAGTGATTCGGTTTCTACTTTACCGGGGGTGCGGTCGCGCAGGAACAGTATCACCACCGCGGCGGCGATCAGGATGGTGAAGATGGTCAGTGCGATGAATGCTTTTTTCCAGGGGAATTCACCTGCAGGCTGCCTGGATTTGTGAGAGGAGAATTGGAATAATCCGCTCAGTACTGTTTTTAATTTCCCGGATTCGATCCATTCCTTGCGGTTTATGCACAAATAGATTCCTGCGGCTATGATCAGAAGCATCACTAAAATGAATAGGATGCCCCAGGGACTGCTCAAGAATGTTTTTGGCAGCGGCTGCGAAGAAACCTTTACGGCATACCCGCTGGCCGGTGCGCTGCCGTCTGCCCCCTGGATTTTCATATCCCAATCCCCTTTTTGCGGTTCATCGATCATGACCAGCAAGGTGTTGCCGGAGCGTGCGGAGGTCAATGCAGGGCTGGCCAGGGTGTATAGAGTACCCGTCCTGTCCTGCAAGGTCACGCTCAGATTGGCTTCGCCGGAAGTAACGGTGATAAAGAGATGCGCCTGGCGGGAAGGTACTTCGAAGTTCCACGATGGATTGAATTGAGAATCCGTTGATACGTAGTTTTCATTAAGCAATGTTTTTCCGTTGGAGGCGTGCCAGACGTCCAGAAATACGTTTTCCAATTGGTTTGATTCTCGCGCTCGAAAAGATTGTCCGCAGCCGGATTGGTTGGCGAGATCGCTCAATAACACATCACCGAATTCCGCATCCTCGGGTGAGGTGATATCGCCGAAACCGATGGTGAAGAGGCAAATTTTGTTGTTTGTTGTTTCCCGGTTGATATCTCTAACTTCCTGGGCTATGATTTGCCGGTCTTCGATTTCCTCGTTTCCATCGAGCATGATGTTGGGAATGCCGTCGCTGAGCAGGATGATGCTTTTCGTGGCCTGCCGACCGGATCGGTTCAATAATTCGATTGAAGCGGCCAAACCGGCGGACATATTGGTCCCGCCATCCGGAATTGCTTGAGCAATTGTGCTGCGGATCGGAGACATATTGGTTGAGGGCGCCAGCGCATGAACGACAGTGTAATTAAAGGTGACCAATCCGACCTGGCTTTGGTAGCCTGAATTACCGGTTTGATTGATCAGGTTGATAAGATCGAGTAGTTGGTTGATTGCGTTGCGCGCACCATCTATTTTGGCAACACCGGTTTCATCCGGGTCAATCATGCTCCCCGAAAGATCTACCAACAGGACAGTCTGGCTGGTATTTAAGGATGAAGCGGATTCTGGGGTTTGGGAATGATTGGAACAGGAACAAAGGATTAAGCTGATAATAAAAAGGGTTGAAAAGAGAGTTTTAGAAAATGTCTTCATGAAACCCCTGCGTAAAAGGTATAAAGAATGCATTAAATATACAGTAAATTGATAATCGTTTCAACAGAAGATTTTTTTCTAATTGAGCACATTTGGCAGAGTAATTAAACAAACGTTTTAAGATATATGTCCACTGTTTTAGGTTTCATGCATCTGGCGGAATTCCAAAATATACATATAATTCAATCAAATATATCGTTTGAAGGGATATCTGAATCCTTCGGAAAAGGTTCACCAGGTGAACACGTGGCATTAATCGACCGTTTTGTTATGATCCATATCAGGTTGCTTAATGGAAACGGTGCTCGCAACGCGGGTATCGTTTTGGGGGAATTGCTGCAGGGATTCTGCAGCTAAAGCTGTTTAAGGCTCTATTCCATTCCGGATATATGATTTCCCATGTCGTTAATCAGTGCCTGTAACCTTGCTAAGTCGTTTGGTGTTGAGGATATCTTCTCAAACCTTTCTTTTAGCGTACCCAAACATGCACGCATTGGATTGGTTGGCCCCAATGGGGTTGGAAAAACCACTTTGCTGCGTATCTTGATCGGCGAAGAAACTGCTTCAGACGGCACGGTCCAGCATGCCAGGAATCTGCGCATCGGCTATTTGCCCCAGGAAGCCGCGCTCGATTCCGGGCGCACGCTTTGGGACGAGTGCCTGTCTGTTTTCAACGATTTGCTGGAAATGCAGGCGCAATTGCAGGGCATGGATGCGCAGATGGGCGATCATCACGCCGACGCCGATTTCCTGGAAAAATACAGCCGCCTGCAGGAGCGCTTCGAGCAGACCGGCGGTTATAACTATGAAAATGATATCGAACGTACCCTGAGCGGGTTGGGTTTTGCCGGGGATGAATACCACAAACCGCTGGCGATCCTCTCGGGCGGGCAGCGCACACGCGCTTACCTGGCGCGGCTGCTGCTTTCCAATCCAGACCTGCTGCTCCTGGACGAACCTACCAATCACCTCGATATCCAGGCCATGGAATGGCTGGAAGGCTATTTAAAGAATTGGGACGGCGCGGTGGTGCTGGTTTCCCACGACCGTTATTTTCTCGACCGCACAGTATCGGTAATCTGGGAGATGACTCCTACTATCGAGGTTTACCACGGCAACTACAGCGCTTACCTGCTGCAGCGGGAGGAACGTTACGAACGCCAGTTGAAGGAATATGAAGCTCAACAGGAATTCATTGCCAAAGAAGAAGATTACATCCGGCGCAACATCGCCGGCCAGAATACCCGCCAGGCGCAGGGCCGCCGCCGCCGGCTGGAACGCCTGTTGATCGATGCGCGCCTGGCGCCGCCCCAAAAGAGCCGGCGCATTCATATCAAGCTGAGTGCCGGTATGCGTTCTGGTGACCTGGTATTGCGCACTTACGACCTGCAGGTCGGCTACCACGACGATAAAAAGGTGCTGATCAACGTGCCTGATCTGGTGCTGCAGCGCGGGGAATGCGTGGCCATCATGGGCCCCAACGGCGCGGGCAAGACCACTTTTTT
>CALGUJ010000314.1 GCA_937902055.1 uncultured Pelolinea sp. | reverse complement strand
GCGGGGAATGCGTGGCCATCATGGGCCCCAACGGCGCGGGCAAGACCACTTTTTTGAAAACGCTGCTGGATAAAATTCCGCCGCTGGCCGGCAGGGTGGACCTGGGCGGCAGCGTGCAGGTGGGCTATTTCGCCCAGGCGCACGAGGGGCTGCATAACGATTGGCCCCTGATCCAGGAGATCCAGCACTCGGCCCCCAATATGATGGAGCCGGAAGTGCGTAAGTACCTGGCAACTTTTCTTTTTACGGGTGATGACGTGTTCAAGGAAGTCGGCGTGCTTTCCGGCGGCGAACGCGGCCGGCTGGCGATTGCCTGCCTGGCATTGCAGGGAGCCAACCTGCTGCTCCTGGACGAGCCCACCAACCATCTCGACCTGCCCTCGCAGGAAATCCTGCAGCGCGTGCTGGCTGAGTTCGGCGGTACGGTGCTGTTGGTTTCGCATGATCGTTACCTGGTGGACGCGGTGGCTACGCAGATCTGGCAGGTGGAGCCGGACAAAACCGGCATGCTGGTGTTCAAGGGTAATTACAGCCAGTTACACGAGAGTCT
Source organism: uncultured Pelolinea sp. (assembly GCA_937902055.1). Classification (GTDB taxonomy): domain Bacteria; phylum Chloroflexota; class Anaerolineae; order Anaerolineales; family Anaerolineaceae; genus Pelolinea. The sequence continues at coordinate 3,549 of CALGUJ010000314.1, read as the reverse complement.
GGAGCCGAAAGAGGCTGCCAGCGGCAAGAAAAGCGGACGCAAACCGGCCAAAGCGGTATCCGTGGAGCCGTCAAGAAAAAAATCCATCAACCCCAGGATCTTGCGTGAATTGGAAGAACAGATCAACCGCTTGGAAGAACAATTGAACGAAGTGACCGGAAAGCTGGAACATCCTCTGGAAATCAATGAGAGCGTGGCGGACCTGGGTCAGCAATACGTGGAAATCCAGAATGCCCTGGATCAAAAATGGCAGGAATGGAACGACTTATTTTTAGACTAAAATGTAAAAAGATGAGGATCATACGGTGAAAAAATTTAAAATTGCTGTTTTGGCGAATTTAAAGAAAAATGCCCCCCATTGGGATGGAATGCCCGAGGACCAGTGGGATGATCTTGACTCGGAAAAAACCATAAATGCCATCCAGGAAGCTTTGCGTTCCAACGGTCACAGCAGCGAATTCTTCGAGGGTGACCTGACGCTGATGACCGAACTACCCAAGTATAAACCGGATATTTGCTTCAATATCTGCGAAGGCCATTTCGGTGATTCACGCGAGGCGCAGGTGCCGGCTTTGCTGGAAATGCTGCGCATTCCTTATACCGGTTCGCGCCTGTTCACCCTGGCGCTGGCGCTGGATAAACCCATGACCAAGCGCATCCTGTGGTGGCACGAACTGCCCACGCCGGCTTTCCAGGAATTCGACCGCGCCGATGAACCCCTGAATGATGACCTGCGTTTTCCGCTGTTTGTGAAACCCAGCCGCGAAGGCACCAGCATGGGCGTCAGCGCCAAATCGATCGTGCACACCGAAGAAGAGCTGCGTGAACAGGTGGGATTCATCATTCAAAAATATAAACAGCCCGCCCTGGTGGAAACCTACATCGACGGGCGCGAGGTGACGGTCGGCATGGTCGGCAACCTGGTTGGCCCGGTGGCGCGCCGTATGCCGGTCAACCCCAAGGCTCCGCGCGTGCAAGCCGGGTTATATTTCCTGCCTCCTATGGAAGTGGACCTGAAACCGTATGAGATTACTGATGCAGTCTACAGTAACCGCCTGAAAGTAGCGCTGGCGGAGCAGCTCGATTACTTGTGCCCCGCGCCGATCCCCGATGAACTGGTGGATGAGCTGAACTGGCTGGCAGCGGCAGTGTTCCGCGTAATGGGCGCCTATGATGTCGCCCGCGTGGATTTCCGCCTGACCGTGAACGAAAACTGGAAACCCTACATCCTGGAGATTAATCCCCTGCCGGGCCTCTCGCCTGACATCTCCGACCTGGTGATCGAAGGCCGCGCCGATGGCACCAGCCACACCGAGCTGGTGAATATGATCCTCGAAGCGGCGCTGAAGCGCTACGGGATGATTGAATAAGCGAAAGCGGGCTGGAGACAGCCCGCTTTTTTTAGATTTTGTTGGGTTGTTCCCACATTTCAAAAGAAGATCCTCCAGTTGGATCGATATTACAAAGTCTGACTAGTGGCAACTCTACCTAGTGAAGGAGAAGTGAAACCCAACATAGAAATTTTTGTTGGGTTAGAAAAGCACCAACCCAACCTACAGAAAATTTACTTTTACTTCGTGTCATTCTGACCTCGCGCAGCGTGGGAAGAATCTCGGCCGGATTTATTGAATTGTCTTTTTGAATATACGCTGGGCTTCTTAATAATCTATTTCGGCGCATGAGATCGCCACGCCACTTGTTCTCGGAGCAAGCGGCTCGCAAATGCAATTTCAATGGGCCAGAGGTAGGTCACGCATTCGCCTGCACTCTTAGGAGTGTGCGTGACATTTTATTAATTGACCAAGTAATTTATTTATTGAACGGCACACAAGAATGTGTGCCCTACAAAAGAAAATGATTTGTAATCGTTAATCAGTCGCAATATATCTGTGTTCATCGATCTTAAAGCAACTATCCGTGTGCATCTGTGTTGAGGGTGCAATAATTAGTCATGCTTACCCTCGCAGATCCAGCAAATCCCTCAATGGCTGACCGTTGATAAAAATCGAGACGCGGTTCACGGTGGAGAATTGCAGCGCGAGCGCTTTCAATTGTTCCTCCACGCGCGGGCCGTCGCACTCGCCGCCCATGACCAGATCCCCTTTCAACTTGATCACGGCTTCGCCGTTGGTCACCACCAGATCGTCGATGCGCAGGTGCGATTGATAGAGCGCGTTGTATAGCCCCGATTCACCATAGTATTGTTCCCCTTCCAGCGCGAACAGCTCGGTCAGTGCCGCGCGCAACACGCCTAAGGTGGGCGCGATGGACACTTCCACCGGTATCAGGCTGTCGCCGCAGCCGATGGCTTTGCCGGAGGCGCCGTTATCGCCGATCGCCACCAGATAGATATTGACGTGATCCGGACCTTCCGCTGCAGGCGCGCGGGTTTTTGTGGGAAACCTCGGCGCGCTGGTGTCGGTGGGGCTGGGAGGCTGCGGAGTGACGGTGGGGGAAACGGCAGGCGCCGTGGTGGTGATCACCCTGGCGGTAGCCGTGGGTCGAAACGTGATAGATATCGGCATACAAGCGAAGAACAACATGGAAAGCCCGGCAAATATCCAGGGGTATGCTTTGCGAATGGGTTTCATATCGCCTCCTGATGATTATTTTACACGAGGCGAAATGTTATTCGATAATTTCTAGGTGCCCCAGTCACGCAGGTACAGGAAGTCGTAACCGACCGTGCGGTTGCCCAGCTTGGCGATGGGCGGCATCACGCGCTTGTAGTGGTAGCGCTGGATGCGTTTGACCACCACGTCCACGAATTTGCGTTCGAAGCCGGCTTCCACGCACTCGTCCGGCGTGTAGCGTTCGTCCACCAGCAGGTAAAGCAGCTTGTCCACTTCGGCGTAGGTGAAACCCAGCTCGCCCTCGTCGGTTTGCCCGGCCCACAGGTCGGCCGTGGGGGCTTTATCGATGATCGCCTGCGGCACGCCCAGGGCGCGCGCCAACTGGCGAAGTTGGGTCTTGTAGAGGTCGCCCAACGGGTTGAAGGCCGAAGCCGCGTCGCCGAACTGGGTGGAATAGCCCAGCAAGATTTCGGTCTTGTTGCTGGTGCCCACCACCAGCCCGCCGAAAGCCGAGGACTGGTCGTACAGCACGATCATGCGGCAGCGCGCCATGATGTTGCCCTTGCGCAAGTTAGCCATGTCCGGGAATTTGCTGATCAGCCCATCCGCCATCTCCGTGATCGGGATGGTTACGGATTGCACGCCGGTGGCGTCGATCACCAGTTGGGCGTGGTCGAGCGAATCCTGCGAAGAGGTCTTGTAGGGCATGCGCACCGCCAGCACGTTTTGCGCGCCCAGCGCTTCGGCTGCCAGGTAGCAGGACACGGCCGAATCCACGCCGCCGGACAGGCCGACGACTATTTTTGAAAAACCGGCGCGCGTAGTTTCGCTGCGGATGAATCCGCCCAGGATGCTGCACGCCAGATCGGTGTTGATATCCAAACCGTCCATCATTTCCTCCATCACCTGCCGGAACGGCTGCCGTCCCGGTTGAGGATACGGGTCAGCTCGCGCTGCATCAGCGCAGTGCGTTCGT
>CALGUJ010000313.1 GCA_937902055.1 uncultured Pelolinea sp. | reverse complement strand
ACAGCGCGATCCTTAATGGCGATGATAAAAGCGGTGTTACGATCATGGTGATGGATGAGGGCATCGATACCGGCCCAACATTGAGCAAAACCGAAATGCAATTGACCGGACAGGAAACCACGGGGAGCCTGACGGCTGATTTGGCAAACCTTGGCGCAGATTTATTAATCCGGACACTGCCCGATTATTTCGCAGGCAGGTTAAAACCGAAAAACCAACCGGAAAACGGCGCGACCTACTCTCAACTGATTAAAAAAGAAGATGGGTTATTGAATTTTGAAAAGGAAGCATGCTATCTGGAAAGACAAATCAGAGCCTGCGATCCCTGGCCGGTGGCTTTTTTTCAATGGGACGGAAATCCACTGCGAGTCTGGAAAGCACAGGTAATGGACAGCCACGCATTCGGTCCGGGACGGAGAGGTATTGTGGAAAGATTTCCAGTCGTTGGAACAGCCAGTAGCGACCTGAAACTGATCCAGATTCAACCTGCTGGAAAACGCATCATGAGCGGAACTGAATTCCTCAATGGCGCGCGCAATTGGAATAATTGAAAAACATTTTTCGGAACCGGAAAGGTAAGCATGAAAATTTTGTGCATCGGAGCGGGAGCGATCGGGATTTGCATCGGCGGAAGTATTTCCGCTGTGGGCGCCGAGGTGATTTTTCTGGAGAGACCCCAACAACGCAAGGACCTTGAAGGAAAAGTTCTCACTATTCATAATCAGGGCTTTTCATTGAAAACCGCAAATTTCCGGTTGATTTCCGATTATCAAGAACTGGGGAAGGAAATTATTGACTGCGTCCTGATTGCCGTTAAGGCTTTTGATACCGATCAGGCCATCAAGCAGCTCAAAGAGAGCGGGATTATTTTTGGAAATATTCTCTGCTTACAAAACGGCGTAGAGAATGAAAGTAAATTGCAAAAGGCTTTCCCGCAGGTGAACGTGATGGGCGCATCGATGGTCAGTGCGGTGAGCCGGTTGGATGCAACCACTGTCAGAGTTGAAAAAAACCGCGGAATCGGCTTATGCGGTTCGGGGCCGTTGATGGAAGAATTATTTGCTTTGCTTAAAGCAGGCGGTTTAAAACCCAAGTTTTTCAACCACCTTGAATCCATGAAATGGTCCAAGATGATCTCAAACCTATTTTCAAACGCCACATCCGGAATTCTGGATATGACGCCAATGGAAGTCTATTCACGGAAGGGTTTATTTAGAATCGAAAAAGCGCAAATTATGGAGGGTTTGAATGTTATGGAGAAAAGCGCGTACCGGATTGTCAACCTTCCAGGCTTGCCATTGAAATTATTAATTTCCGCCATACGCTATCTTCCGGATTTCCTCCTGCAACCGTTATTGATCCAATTAATTGCCAAGGGGCGCGGCGAGAAGATGCCTTCTTTTTATATTGAAAAGATGAAGGGTTCAACCATAAGTGAGGTGGATTACCTTAATGGTGCAATTGTCCGAAAGGGAGTAGAGACAGGAATCGAAACTCCGGTGAACTCAGCGCTCGTTCACATTTTCAATCTTATACTTGAAGATCCCAAATGCAGGGAAGAGTATTCCCGAAATCCGGATTTGCTTGAAAAAACCATTCGAGCGTAATAACCGTATATGTTATGATGGACTTAATCATCTTTCAATAGGAAATTTTTATGAACAAGAATATACCTTTTCAAAACAGAATCCTGGCATTTTTGATCTCTATTTTATTTATTGCCGGTTTGTTCTTTTCTTTTTTCGCGCTACCGGTCGAGCTAAAGCTGTTCAATCCGCTGAGTTACTCGGCTTTAGTTGCCCAAGATGAGTATCTGCAAGTTCTACCTCATGTGATTTCCGAAACGCTGGTTTTCCAGGCTGCCGCTTCGAAAGCTACTACTCAAATTGATTTGACCGCCAATAAGGACACAATCAGCAGCATCATCGCCAGGTATATCCCGGCTGAGCTGGTGCAATCCACTTTTGATGATGTCATCAATCAGATGTTTTCCTACTTCAATTTTAGAATACCCACAGCGGATTTAAAAGTAAATATCGCTGATCTGAAAACGCATTTAGCCGCTTCAAGCTCGGAAATCGGCGAAGAATTCCTGGCTACCTTGCCTAATTGCCAGGATAATGCCCTGGAAGGATTGAACTTCAACGGCAATTTGACCGTTCAAGATTTACCATTCTGCAAACCGGCGGGTAAAAACCTGGATCAATTTGAGAAAGCCTGGGGGATGGCTTTCGAAGACATGTTTAATCGCTTGCCGTCGTCGATCTCTTTGGTCACCGTTATCACGCCTGATCAAAATTTGCCTGATCGCTATTTCAATACTTACAGCCTTATTCGCTGGGGGTTCCGTCTACTGCCCATTGTTACGATTCTATTGCTGATCCTGGTTGCAGTGCTGCTTCGCAACCAACGTGATGTTATGTGGAAATGGTGTGGACGATTACTGATTATCGTTTCCGGTGTGATATTATTGGCACTGGTGATCCTGATGATCGGTTTCGATCAATTCATTGCCATGATGTTGAACCCACTGTTGAAAAACATGATCAGCGGTTTTGGGTCGGTTCTTCTGGGTGCGGTGCAAGATGTCGGTTTTCAAATGATCATTCTGGTAATCATTTCCGCGTTGGTTGTAATGGGTTTCGGTATCATGCTGCTCCTGGCGGGAAAATTTGTCAAACCGGCTGCCGCTACGGCAACCCCCGTTGAAGTTCAGGCTGAATCTGAACCTGTCGCAATTCCTGAAGAAATACCAGCAGAAGACACGGCTGCGATGCAGAAAACCGTTATGCCGGAAACACTTGAAGAAGTTGAACAGGAAGAGAAAAGGCGCAAGAAAAATAAAAAAAATGACCAGGAGTGATCACTCCTGGTCGATCTCTTTTTTCCACTGGTATATCTTATTTAAAGCTTCAATGGGACTGAGCGAATTCGGATCGGTGCGTTTTAATTCTTCCAACACCGGATTTTCATCGTGGAAAAAAGTCATTTGAGCGGGTTGCTGCCGGTCTTTTAATTCCAATGGACTGTCTTGACCTTCCAATTGAGCCAGAATCTCAGCAGCGCGGGTAATCACAGGCGAGGGGATGCCTGCCATCTGCGCGACGTGAATTCCGAAAGATTTTTCAGCGCCACCCGGGACTATTTTATGCAGAAAGATAACGTGGTTATCCACCTCGCTGACAGCCACATTGTAGTTCTTGATATTCGGCAGGATATCCGGGAGCTGTGTCAATTCATGATAATGAGTCGCGAATAGTGCTCGGGATTTCAGGCGCGGATGGTTATGGATAAATTCCAATACCGCCCAGGCAATCGACAGGCCGTCGTACGTGCTGGTACCGCGTCCAATCTCGTCGAGAATCAATAGACTTTTATCGGTAGCATGGTGCAGGATGTTAGCCGTTTCAATCATTTCGACCATAAACGTCGATTGGCCGGCGTGGATCTCGTCCTGGGCGCCGATACGAGTAAATATACGATCGACGATCCCAATCTCGGCTGAATCCGCAGGCACAAACGAACCGATTTGGGCTAATAAAACAATCAACGCAACCTGGCGCAAATACGTGCTTTTCCCACTCATGTTGGGGCCGGTGATGATCTGGATGTTATCGCCATTTATGAATTCCGTGTTGTTGGGAACAAATGATATATCCATGCGTGTTTTTTCCACCACCGGATGGCGGCCATTTATCAACACAAGTCGTTTATCCGAGAATAACACCGGCCTGACGTAATTGTTGTCGACCGCAACCTGCGCGAACGAGAGCAAAACGTCCAGAGTTCCCAGGAAGCGTGAGACGTTCAAGAGCTTCGCAGAGGATTTCTTGATTTCCGCACAGATTTCTTTGAACACGCGGTTTTCAATGGCGTGGATATTCTCTTCGGCATTCAGCACAATCGTTTCGTATTCTTTGAGTTCGGGAGTGATAAATCGTTCACCATTGACCAGGGTTTGCTTGCGGATATACTCGGGCGGGGCTTGATCGACATAGCTATTGCTGATCTCAATATAATACCCAAATACTTTGTTGTAACCTACTTTTAACGTTTTTATACCGGTGCGCTGCTTTTCAACTTTTTCAAGATTTGCAATGTAATCCCGCGAGTTCTTTGTTGACTGAATGATTTCGTCCAGCTCGGTTGAAAAACCGGGGCGTATAATGCCGGTATGCGCCAGGGTAGCGGGGGGCTCGTCAACAATACTGCGTTTGAGGAACGCAGTTTCGAGGGAACAATCATCGAAGGACAACCGGTCATGTTGCAGAATGGCAACGGCATTTTGCAGCTTGGATAAGATACCCGGCAGCGTTTCCAGCGTATAGCGCAGCGCGACCAGATCGCGTGGGACGGCATGTTCAGAGATAATCCGGTTGACAATTCTTTCGATATCTGAAACCGCCTTCAGTTGTTTTTGCAGTTCCTGGCGATCTAATCCTCTTTCAACGAAGAAATCCACCGCGTCCAATCTGGTGTTGATTTCCCCCGCATCGATCAGAGGTTGATTCAACCACCGGCGGATCATGCGTTTCCCCATCGGTGTGCGGGTTTTATCGATTACATCCAGGAGCGAACCCGATTCAGTATTTTTAAAAATCGTTTCCGTAAGTTCCAGGTTCCGGCGCGTAGACTCATCCAACACCATATGGTCTTCGATGGAATAAAAATTCAAATCCGTGAATAATACCAATGCCTGCGGATCGCTATCTTTCACATAACCCAGGATTGCTCCCAGGGCGGCGATTGCGCCCGGTTTACCCTTTAAGCCAAATCCATCCAGCGAAGCAACCTTAAATTGCGTTTTCAGAATTTGTTCAGCGCGGCCTTTTTCGAATTTCCAATCCGGCAAACGGGTGAGGTGATAACTGCCTGGCAGCTCAATTTTCAATGATTCAGGCAGAATGATCTCTGAGGGATGTAAACGGGATATCTCGGCGCTTAATCGATTGTGGAAATCTTGATCTTCAAAACAGGAAATACCGATCTCCCCGGTAGAAATATCCAGATAAGCCAGACCGGTAGTTTGGTCGTGGATAAATAATGAGACCAGGTAATTGTTTTTCTCGTTTTTGATCAAACCCGGTTCAATTACAGTGCCGGGAGTAACCAAACGAATCACTTCACGGGGAAATAATCCCTTCTGCGGTTGGTCACCGATTTGTTCGCAAATGGCAACGTGATATCCTTTTTCGATCAGACGGGAAATATAGTTGTCAGCGGCATGAAAGGGAATTCCGGCCATGGGTACTTTTTGACCCTTGGCCACATTGCGTCCGGTTAGCACCAAATCCAATTCACGCGAGGTAATTTCCGCATCTTCATCAAAAGTTTCGTAAAAATCGCCCAACCGAAAAAAAAGGATCGCATCCGGATAGTTTTTCTTGATATCCAAATATTGCTGTCGAATGGGCGTGGCATTTTCTGCGGACATGAATGAACAGCTTTCCTACCAGTTCTGGTACTTATAACTCAGTTTCAAATTCCTCATCCAGATTGCCGACGCAATCCAGTTCGATGTTTCCAAAGAGATTTTCCTGGGAAGCCTCGATGGAATGGTGCTTAATCAATTCCAACAAAGCCAGAAAGGTTACTACTAAATCCAATCTCGATGGATGCTCCCCCAGGATGGCTTGAAAATCGTTATGCCGGGATTCCTTAAAGTAATTGATGATTTCCCGGATTTTGTTTTTGATTGTCAGGGTAGTGATAGTGACTACATCACTTAATGGCGTAAAGTTCTCGTTCTGAAAATATACTTCCATCAAGATTTCCACCAGATCATCCACGGATAAACCGGTGGTATCCAACACTTCACGGAATTTCGGCGGTGCGCCCACGCGGTAATAACTTTGCAGCCTGGATTGTTCACGCACCTTCATCCAAAATGCAACTTCTTTGAACTTTTTATATTCAATCAATTGGCGGGCAAGTTGATCGCCGATGTCCTCCTGCTCTTCTTCCTCGGTTGCCTGGTTTGAAGGTAGTAAAATTGAGGACTTGATGTAAACCAGTTTTGCGGCGATTACCAGGAAGGCGGAAACCTCCACCGGGTCACGGTCGACCAGCGATTGTAAATGAGCAAGATATTGATCCGTTACCCTGGCCAGCGATAATTTGGTGATATCCAGTTCAGCTTGCTCGATCAAGTGAAGCAGTAAATCCAGAGGGCCTTCGTAAACCTCTGTCGTGATTTTATAATTAAGGGATGAATACCAAAGTGCGGGTAAAGCCATAAGTGCAATTATAGCAGAGTGGTGCTAAGATAAAAAAATATGAAAGGAGCGTAAATGTAGAGAATATGACAGAAGAGAGTTTTATAGAGACACCGCAGGAAATAATGGCGCGATTGAACCTTCAATTCAACGACATTCTTTTATTGACACGTGCCATGACACACCGTTCTTATTTAAACGAGCATCCGGAGGCACTTGAGGATAATGAGCGGCTCGAATTCCTGGGCGACGCCATTCTCGATTTTCTGGTTGGTGAATGGTTGTATAACCGCTTTCCAGAGATGGAGGAAGGCGCATTAACGCAAATGCGATCCGCCCTGGTGCAAACCAACCAATTAGCCGCCTTTTCAAGGTTACTAAAATTCGAAAATACGATAAGATTAGGAAAAGGAGAAAGCAAATCAGGCGGCAAGCTGCGCAACACGCTGCTTTGCGATGTTTTTGAAGCTTTTATCGGCGCGCTTTTCCTGGACCAGGGAATTGAGGTTGTCAGGGAGTTTATCAATCCCATGCTTGAAGTAGCGATCAATGAAGTGATCGAAGAGCATAAAAACGAAGACCCCAAATCCCAGCTGCAGGAATGGGCGCAAGCAAATGGCTACCCAACGCCAAAATATGTGACGAAAGCTGTAAAAGGCCCGGACCACGCAAAAATATTCGAGATCGAGGTAAAGGTAAATAATAAAATCATGGGATATGGAATTGGCAAGAGCAAACAATCCGCGGAAAAGAACGCCGCGCAAAAAGCGCTAGAGAGCATCACCTGATCCCGATATGGCTAATAAACTATTATCCCTGGAACTGCACGGCTATAAAACTTTTGCCAGCAAAACCGATTTCAAATTCCCCGGGCAAATTACCGCCGTCGTCGGACCAAACGGTTCGGGAAAGTCCAATATTTCCGATTCCATCCGCTGGGTTTTAGGCGAGCAAGCATATAGTTTGCTGCGCGGCAAGAAAACGGTAGATATGATATTTTCCGGATCGGAGCAGCGACCGCGCGCTTCAATGGCATCCGTATCCATCACTTTCGATAATCAAAGCGGATGGCTGCCGGTGGAGTTTTCGGAAGTCACCATTACACGGCGGGCTTATCGCAGCGGAGAAAACGAATATTTATTAAACAATCAGCGCGTACGCCTGAAAGAAATCAATGAGCTGTTAGCCAATTCCGGGTTGGGAGAACGCACTTATACAATTATCGGCCAAGGATTGGTGGATACCGCTTTAAGCCTGAAACCTGAGGAACGCAGGCGTTTCTTTGAAGAGGCATCCGGAATCGGGTTATACAAATCAAGGCGTGAAGAAGCAACCCAAAAACTGGACAAGACACTGCAAAACATGCAAAGGGTGAACGATATTCTGAAAGAACTTCACCCGCGATTAAGTTACCTGGAAAAAAGCAAGGAAAAAGCCAAGCAATACATGCAGGTCCAAAATGATTTGAACCTGTTGTTGAAGGATTGGTACGGATACCACTGGCACTCCGTTCAGAAAGAATTGAAATATGCCGGTGAATTCCTGAACAAGCAAAATGAGCAATTGAACGCGAGGCGGGGTGAAAAACAGGAACTGGAAGCCAAAGTAAATAAAATCCAGGCAAACCTGAACGAAAAACGGGATCAATTGGCTAATTGGCACCTGGAGTTATCCAGGTTACATTCGACCAAAGAAGACGCTACTCGGGAGATTGCAGTTACGGAGGAGCGCGAACGGTCAATTCGCGAGCGCAGCCAGGAATTGGAAGCTGCAATCCTGGTCATGAATGATGAAACTGCGCAGCTCCAGGTGGAACTCGAAGCATTAAAGCAAAGCAAGGAAAAAATCCAACAGGAACTGGCCAAAGCCAGCGCGGCTCTGAACACTGCCAATTCCAAATTGGAGGAACGCCACAACGAACGCGGGCGCATAGAAAGATTGGTGGAGGATTTCCAAAAACAAATTATTACCAATGAATCGGAAATATTAAAGACCGAATCGAGGATCGAATACCTCACCCATCAAGCCGAGAACGACCGCAACGACTTACAGATCTTGAACAATAATCAATCCGCGGTAGACGAATCGATCGAGCAGATCGATAAACGAATTTCCGATATTGAAAGAGAAAATTCGAACCTGCAGCAGGAAATTGCCATTAATCAAAAAGCCCTGGAATCCAAGCGAGCGCTGCGCAACGAAATTCGCGAAAAGATCGATAACCTGGAAAAGAAATATAAGGAAGTTGACCTGGCGATCTCGAAGCTGGGCGCGGAGTTAAAAGTTCTGCGTGAAGCTGAAGAAAGCCTGGCAGGTTTCACCTCAGGTTCAAAGGAATTTGTGCAGGCAGCCCGTGGAAACAGGATACAGGCGCGTTTCGCTTTATTGCTGGATCACCTGAAAGTGCCGCAAGAGTACGAATTGGCATTCAGCGCGGCATTGGGAGAGATGATCGAGGGCATTATTCTGGATGAAGGCAGTTCCACTCATGAAATTCTGGAATTCCTTGAAAAGAATAAAACTTCCCGTACCGTTTTTCTGCCAAGATGGTGGAATGTAAAGCCTTTAAATAAAAATAACGAAAACTGGAACGCTTTATCCGCCTCCGACTTGGTCAAGGGAAACGACGAATATGCCCAGCTAATAAAAAATATCCTTTCTGCAACTTTAATTGCTTCCAGCGCCGAAGAAGCAGAAAAACTGGTGCAGCAACTTCCACAGGGCATGAAAGTTGTTACGATAAAGGGCGAGGTCTTCGATACGCGCGGAACGATCACAGCCGGCAACGAATTCCGGGTAAAGAACCTCTCGCGCAAACGCGAGAAAGAAAGCATCGAAAAAGAAATAGAATCTTTCCGTGGAGAGGCGGATGACCTTAAGAAAGACCTGGATAATCAAAAAGCAAATCTCACGCAATTAAGCGACGAAATTCGCCAATTATCCGATCTTGAACAACAGCAACAGAAAAAGATCCAACAATTGGGCATCGACAGCCACAAAGCTCAAATCGAGAAATCCCAAAAACAAGATCAATTACGCGACATTCGCAAACGGCTGGAACAAATTAATGCGGCTTCTGATAATCGCTCGAAAGAGGGCACGGAACTGAAGGGGAATTTAAAGACATTCCGAAACCAATTAGCCGAGAAACAGAAGGTCCTTGAGGAACATTTTCAGAAAATCAATGAACTACCTGTGGAAGAATTACGGTCATCTGTGATGGAATTGACTTCGGAAAAAGCCGTGATTGAACAAATGGCAAATCAGCATCACGGCCGCGTGAGTGAGAAAGAAAAAGCCATCAATGAAACGATGAGCAAGATCGAAACTCAACGCAACCGATTGGCTGAAATGTCGCAAGCGCTCCAGGAATTATTAGGCAAGAAAAAGAAATTGGAAGAAACCGATGACCGGGTAACAACCGAGATCGAACGGTTATCAGAAAAAGTTAAACCTCTGGAAGAAGAGGTCGAAACCGGCATCAAGCATCAAGGTAACTTGTTGGAAGAAGTAGATGCCAGCCGCAACCAATATTCCATAGCGGAACGACACGCGCTGCAGGCGCAGATGAAGGTGGATAAGCTGCGCGACCGACTGGAAGAGTTGCGCAAGAAAATCCAGGAGGATTTTGGGTTACTGCCGGAGGAAACCGAGGAAGGGCTGATTGGACCCAAACCATTACCACTTGACGGGATGATCGCCATGCTGCCGGAAATCGAGATGCTGCCGGAGAATTTGGACGAACAACTCAAACAGCAGAAATCTTATTTACGGCGGTTGGGACCGATCAATCCCGACGCAGAGATGGAATACGATGAAGTCTGCGAACGGGTCGGGTTCCTAACCGAACAATTGCAGGACCTGGAAAAAGCGGAAAAGGATTTGCGCCAGGTGGTCAACGAGCTTGATGATCTGATGAAGAAGGAATTCCTGAAGACGTTCAGAAAAGTCGAAGAAGAATTCAAGGCCATATTCGGGCAGTTATTCAGCGGGGGATCCGCACGGATCTTTATTGAAGATGAAGAAAATATTATGGAATCCGGCATTGAAATTGAAGCAACGCTGCCTGGCAAACGTAAGCAGGAATTGGGGCTGCTTTCAGGCGGTGAGCGCAGCCTGACTGCTGTGGCGTTGATCTTTGCGTTGCTGAAGATTTCCCCCACACCGTTTTGCATCATGGACGAAGTCGACGCCATGCTGGATGAATCCAACGTGGTACGTTTCGGCGAGTTGCTGCGAGAATTGAGCGAGACCACCCAGTTCATTGTGATCACCCACAACCGCAACACGGTCCAATTGGCGGATGTGCTTTATGGCGTGACAATGGGCAAGGATACTGTCAGCCAGGTCATCAGCCTGCGTATGGATGAACTCACGGACGAGATGGTTCAATAACCCCCGGAAACAGGATAACAAAAACGGCATGGCTCTCAAATAACCATGCCGTTTTGATTAATCAACCAAACGATCAATTCACAAGCATATCTTGCGAGATGTTGGGTTCTTCCGGAACGATATCTTTCCAGACGTCGTTCTTTTTGATTGTTATTTCCTCTTTCGCAGATGCCAGCCAATCGGTATAAGCAGTTTGCTGCGCATACCGATAATCCGTTTCTGAGAGAGGTCGAACTTCGTGACCAATCACCTGAATGAGGTGCCAACCAAAATCGGTTTGGACGGGATCGCTGATCTGGCCGGATTGCATCGCAAAGGCAGCATCTTCGAAAGCCTGCACCATGGTGCCGTGAGCAAACCAACCCAAATCTCCGCCATTGGTATTATTGCTGGTATCCAATGATACCTCGGCAGCGATCGCATTCCAATCTTCTCCGGCATCCAGGCGCGACTTAACCTGTTTGGCCTCATCCTCAGTTTCAACCAAAATATGGCGAGCCCAAACTTGATCCTGATCCAGGGGAGTATCGGCGTAAATCTTTTTCTGGACTTTCTGATCTAAAAGGTAATGATAGACATACAAACGCAGATATTTTTCACTGACATCGATTTCTTCCAGACTGGTGATGTACTCCTGATAACTTTGTTGGTAGAGTTCTTCAGTGTAAGGAGTAGCCGTTGGAGATGGCGTTCCATCAGCAGAGACTTCGGGCGTCACTTCCGCTTCGGAAACTGCAGTTTCAGCGTCCGCAGCCTCGCCGGTTTCGGCAGCGGGAGTGGGAGAATTTCCCAGCAAGGCCAATTGCTCAGCGGAGGGAGAAGGCGTCACGTAGGGTGTGGAAGTCGGTTCAGGGGTTGGTGTACCGTTGGGATAATAATAGAACAGCGTTTGAATGAAATCATTCAATTCTGCATCCGTGACTTCGATACCCATTTCCTTAGCCTTGTTAGCGATCACTTGATCATCGATCATATTGTCCAGGACGGTGCTACCGAACGTTTCGTAATCGTCCAGCGCGCTCTTGATCTGGTTCAACTGACTGGCAAAATACTGCTGGTATTCGGCTGAACTGGCGAACATCTGATATTCAGCATAGACGTAATTGTATTGTTGAATGTAGGCATTGCGTTCCAGCCGTACACGATTAACGAAATACTCGTTTTCGATTCTGGAACCATCCACTTTAGCGACCGGGATGAAATTCTTGATCACCGAATCGTAAAGCAGAGCATATCCCACCATTCCTACGATCAATGCAACCGTGACAATAAAACCGACGATAATCAGGCGGTTCTGTTTTTGTTCACGCAGGGAATGGATGGAAGGTTTCTTTTCGACTTCCTCGTTTTTTGTGGAAGACATGGTTTAGACTCCGGTTTCTTTTAGCGGGTGCGCTCTTCCCAGGTTCCGCCTGCGAACGGCAGCAGGGCAATATGCCGGGCGCGTTTGATCTCGCGGGCAATCGCGCGCTGGTGCTTGGCGCAGGTACCCGTTTGGCGGCGCGGGCGAATTTTCCCTTCTTCAGTAGTGAACTTTCGCAGAAGACCATGGTTTTTGTAATCGATCTCCAGAGTCTGATCCGAACAGAACTGGCAAAAACGCGGTTTGGGGGTGTAGCGGCGGTTGCCGGCACCACGCGGACCTTGGTCGGACGCGGCTTGATAATTATCTTCAGCCATTTTTACTCCTTCTGCTGCCTCAAAAAACCGGCAGCGAATTATTAAAAAACTTATTTCGCAACAATCATGAATCGCATGACTGGTTCCAGAATGCGAAGATTCTTTTCCAATTCTGCGATCGCGGAAGCAGGCATGCTGACGTAATGCAAGAAATAAACGCCTTCGTTCTGTTTCTGAATTTCGTAAGCCAAACGCCGTTTGCCCCAATTATCAATTTTTTCGATCTTACCGCCTGATTTGACGATCCAGTCCTTGATCTTCTCAAGGGCTTGATTGGTAGCTTCTTCATCCAAATCAGGATGGATAATGACCATCAATTCATAATTATTCA
>CALGUJ010000312.1 GCA_937902055.1 uncultured Pelolinea sp. | reverse complement strand
TTTTCGTTCGAGGGATCGTTTTAGGGTTACTGGCCATTTCGGCAGCCCTCATTTCCCTCAAGAATGTTTCCAGGGGGACGGCATGACCCGTCTGGATCTGACCCGTTCCCCCCATGCGCTGGCGCTGCTGCGCAGCCGTTGGCCGCAGTTCTTGCTGCGCGCCATCACCCTGGCAGGTTTCATCTGTACGATTCTTGCCGGTCTGATGGGCTCGGTGGTAGGCAGCCATAATTTCGCCATCATCTTTGTCTGGATTGCCTGGTGGACAGCCCTGAAACTCGTCTTCATCCCATTTGGCGGTCGTTCCTGGTGCAGCATCTGTCCCATTCCCATGCCCGGCGAATGGCTGCAAAACGGCGGCATCTTGCAGCAGCGCGGCGGCGCTGGCATCGGCCTCGGGAAACGCTGGCCAAAGTTCCTCAGGGGAACCTGGATGCAGGCCGGCGGTTTCTTGCTGATCGGATTGTTCGGCGCATTGACGCTGACCTCGGCAAAAATCACAGCGATTGTTTTACTATTCATTTTGGTGTTGGCGCTGATCCTTAGCCTGGTTTTTGAGCGCCGTTCCTTCTGCAATTACCTATGCCCGATCGGTGGGTTTACCGGACTGTATGCGCAGGCCGGGCCGGTAGAGCTGCGTGTAAAAGACGCGGATATCTGCGCTGCTCACAGCGAAAAGACCTGTTACACCGCCTGCCCGTGGGGGCAGTACCCGCTGGCTTTAAAATCCAGCGCCAACTGCGGTCTGTGCATGGAATGCCTGCGCGTTTGCCCGTCAGATAATATCGCGGTCAACCTGCGCCCGTGGGGCAGCGATCTGGGCCCAAAGACCAAACATCGCCTGGATGAAGCCTTTCTCGGACTGGTCATGTTGGCCTCCGCGCTGGTCGACTCTGCGATTTTCTTGGGGCCCTGGGGGCAGTTGAAATCGGCTGCTTACAGCATCGGCAGCCCGGACTGGTTCCTGTTTGCAGGAGTTTTCCTCGTGACAGCGCTTGGGGTTTTGCCCGGCCTCTACACTGCTTCGACGTGGGTTGCGAACCGGCTTGGTTCTGCGCGCGCTTCTTTGCGAAAATCCCTGGCCCATTACAGCCAGGTGCTCGTCCCGCTTGGACTGATGGCCTGGATTGCTTTTACCATCTCGTTTGCCTTCGTCAAATTTGGCTACGTACTCCCGGTGGTTTCAGATCCTCTGGGTTGGGGCTGGAATTTGATTGGTCTTTCCAAGACAGCCGGGGTGGGAGAAGCCACGTCCTTCAGCCTGATTTTACAGGTAGCTATGCTGATGGTTGGACTTTTCTGGTCCAGCCGGGTCGCGCGCCGCATCAGTGAAACCATTCGCCAGGCCGCACCGTTGATAGCCTTTTCAGGTTTATTCACACTGGCCATGCTCTGGCTGCTGGTAGGTTAAATCCGATGAAAAAAGAAGGACTTGCCCGTTGGATCGTCATTCTTCTGGTACTGGCCGCGGTCGTTGTCCCACTGGGTAGCTGGTGGCTGTCCAAGGATCAGGGAGCGAAAATCGAGCTGCACGCGCGTATGCCAGAGAACGGCGGCTGGAGCGTCGATACCATCCAGGCAAAGGTTGGGCAGCCGATTCATTTGCGCCTTATCAGTGATGATGTGGTGCATGGTTTTGCGGTTGGTCGATCAGACCAGCCAGCATTGGATATTATTCCGGGTGAATTCACCGAAACAACCTTGACTTTTGACCGCCCCGGAAAGTATATCTTTTACTGTAACCGTTGGTGCGGCGCCAACCATTGGCGCATGCGCGGGACCATCGAAGTCACGGGAGATGGTGACCCTGTGCCGCCCGATCCACAGCCGTTGTTCCTCAAGTTAGGCATTGATGTCGACGCGCCGCATCCCGCCGAAGTTGCTCCGGTTACCACCGTTTCCCCTGAACGCGGCGCATTGTTCGCAAGCCGGCTGCCTGCCTACGCCCTGGAGAAAGATACGTATCTTGCCAACAGCCCGGCAAAAGTCTGGCTCAAACTGCGCGCCGAGCCAACCCTTTCCTTTTTAAGCGATGATGACTTGTGGGATGCCGTCGCCTGGATCTGGCAGCAGCAAGGCAGCCCTGAAGCGTTGGCGGACGGCCGGGAGTTGTATGCGACAAACTGTGCTGCATGTCACGGTGAAAGTGGAAAGGGAGATGGCGTCATGGTGCGCGGCTTGCCGGTCTGGGACCCGAGCTCGCACGCCTCTGGAGAGACGGTTCACCAGCCGACAGGCGAAGGATTGGTTAGCCCACCGAATTTCACAGATCCCAACGTTCTGCTCGGCGCAAGCCCGGCGCTGCTTGAAGGGAAGATCATCCGCGGTGGAATGGGTACTGGCATGCCCTATTGGGGACCGATCTTCACCAGTAAACAGATCGAAGCCCTGGTAGGTTACCTATATACCTTCGCCTGGCCCCCTCCTGACGCAAAATAAATGCACTTACTACATCCACTTTTCAATACCCATAATCTAAGCGCGTGAGTATAATAAAATCGTCATGACCTCAGAAAACCAACAGATTATCCGAATTTTATTAGCCGACGACCACATCGTTGTGCGCGCTGGAATCCGGCAATTTTTGGAGCTCAGCCCCGATCTCCAGGTTGTTGCAGAAGCCTCTAATGGACAGGAAGCCTGCGAGCTGCTGAAGCAATTTAATCCCGATGTGGCTGTTCTGGATATTCAGATGCCAATGATGAGCGGGATCGAGGTGACGCGCTGGATTCGGTCCAATCGTATGCCAGTCGGCATTTTGGTTTTGACCGCTTACGACGACGATCCCTATGTCCAGGCGGTGCTGCGAGCTGGGGCGAATGGTTACGTGCTAAAGACCGCGGATCCACGTGAGATCATCCAGGGCATCCGCGACGTGTTCCACGGCAAATCAGTGCTGGATGCTGCCCTGGCTCGAAAACTAATCGCGAAACTTGCCCGGCAGGAAGAAACAGCGCCCGTGGAATCCCTCACCGATCGCGAACTACAAATACTGACTTTGGCTGCCAAGGGATATACCAACAAGGCGATTGCCGTACAACTGGGTATCAGCGATCGGACCGTGCAGAACCATCTGGCCAACACCTTTCAGAAATTGAATGCCGAGAGCCGTACGGAAGCAGTCATGCGCGCGGTATCACTTGGTCTGATCCCAGCCAATATCGCAGAAGAGGGATTGTGAGCTTCGTGACCAGATGAAACTAAAGGTGCGAGTTGTCTGAGTCTGATCACCCTGCCGTGAAAAAATCGAATTGGAGGGGGTTTACCCTCCAATTATTTTTGATTACCATAATGCCATTGACCGTTTTACTTCTGGTGGTGGCCTTCGGCAGCCAGACGCTTCATCACGAAGCCATGCGCAGCCTGGTGGGTGATCGAGATCTGAG
>CALGUJ010000311.1 GCA_937902055.1 uncultured Pelolinea sp. | reverse complement strand
AACTTATTGGCGAAATAATTCCAAAATAGCACGATCACAATCACCGCACCCAGGGCGAGATTATGGCCGATGATCTCGGCGGTTATGCCGATATTGGGAGCCACAACCCGGCTCGCAGCAATCAGCGGGTTTTCAATCGCTGAAAAAATCAGCGTACGGATTATCAATCCGGCCACGCTCACCACGCCGAATTTACCGAATTGTTCGGAAAAAGGCCGCTCTTTGGATTCGGGATATGTCCAATTGCGGTTCCAGAAGAAATTGTTAAAAACCGCGACGATGAAGGAGGCCACGCTGGATGGAAGAGTGGGGAAACCTAAAATACTGGAAAGCAGGTTGAAGATGCCAAAATCCACCAATGTGCCGCTGAAACCGACGACAGCGAATTTTGCGAATCTCTTTTTTTCCATTGAAATCTCAGCGTTCATGCGATCCCCATCTTATCCTTAAAAAATGGAATGGTTTTCAAGAGGCCAGTGCGCAGATCCACTTTCGGATCCCATCCCAGAATCTTCCTGGCGCGAACGATGTCCGGCTGGCGGCGAAGGGGATCGTCGCCGGCTACTTTGCCGATCTGGTGGATATTTTCCGCTGGATTCTTGAGAATCTCGTTGATTAAATTGGCTAATTCAATAATGGTGAATTCATCCGGATTGCCAATGTTTATCGGCAAATTCTC
The DNA here is from genome assembly GCA_937902055.1 of uncultured Pelolinea sp. GTDB lineage: Bacteria > Chloroflexota > Anaerolineae > Anaerolineales > Anaerolineaceae > Pelolinea. The sequence continues at coordinate 3,923 of CALGUJ010000311.1, read as the reverse complement.
ATCGGAGTAGATCATCTTTTCAATTCCGTCGATCAAATCATCCACGTAGCAAAAACTGCGGGTTTGCTTGCCGTCGCCGTAAATGGTGAGGGGTTCCTGTTTCAAAGCCTGTTGGATGAAGTTGGGGATTACGCGCCCATCATCCAGGCGCATGCGCGGGCCGTAGGTGTTAAAAATCCTGACTATGCCGGTGTTGATGTTGTGGTATCGGTGATAGGCCATGGTCAGCGCTTCGGCAAAACGCTTGGATTCATCGTACATCGAACGCAAGCCGATGGGGTCCACGTGGCCCCAGTAATCTTCCCGTTGGGGATGGATTTGCGGATCGCCGTAAATTTCGCTGGTGGAGGCCAGAATATAGCGCGCATTGTGCGCACGCGCCAGACCGAGGGTATTATGGGTTCCCAACGCACCGGCTTTCATGGTTTGGATCGGTAGATTCGGGTATCCGAAAGGGGAAGCCGGATTGGGGCTGGCCGGGGACGCAAAATGCAGAACAGCATCGATCTTTCCCGGAACGAAGATGAAGTTGGCGACGTCGTGGCGGATGAAGCTGAACCTGGGATTACCAGCCAGGTGAGCCAGGTTTTCGCTGCTGCCGGTGATGAAGTTATCCATACCGATCACTTCATGCCCGGAAGAGATCAACCGGTCGCAAAGATGAGATCCCAAAAAGCCCGCCGCGCCGGTAATTAAAATTCGCATAATGAGTTGTTTATATCCTTATCGAGTATAATCGACCAAAAAGGTACCGAAAGCCAATTATAGCATGAAGGATTTAAACGAAATCAAAAGCGAACTGTCCCTGGCAGCCATCATCGAATCATTGCTCTTTATTTCCACTTCGCCGATTTCGGTTTCGCAAATAGCCAAAGCGTTGGATGAGCCTGAAAAGAAAATTCAGGACGCGCTGCAGGAATTGAAAGATTATTATGAATCCGGACGCGGGCTGATGCTGCAATGGCACAACAACAAGGTCCAACTGACCAGCGCGCCTTTCATGGGCGAATTGATCGAGAATTTCCTGGGCGTTGAGGTGACCACCACTTTGACCCAGGCGGCGCTCGAAGCGTTGGCGATTGTGGCATACCGCCAGCCGATCACACGCCCCGAAATCGACGAGGTGCGCGGTGTCAACAGCGACGGCGTTGTCAGGAACTTATTAAGTAAAGGATTGATCGAGGAAGTCGGCCGCAAGGAAGGGGTCGGAAGGCCGGTTTTATACGCGACCACTGCCGATTTTCTGAGTTATTTTGGACTATCTTCGCTGGATGATCTGCCGCCTTTTGAAGTGGGTGACCAGGAATTAAAATCCGGCCCGGCGATCTTGAAGGATTAAACCATTGGAAGAAATACGCATCCAAAAAATCCTGGCCGCCAGCGGATTGGGTTCCAGGCGGGATTGCGAGAAGTTGATCGAAGCCGGTCGCGTGCGCGTGAATGGCCAGGTGGCTGTTCTGGGCCAAAAAGCCGATGCGAGCCGTGACAAAATCGAAATCGATCACAAGGCTGTGCAAATCAGGCCGGCTGATGATATTTTCATCGCCTTTTACAAACCGCGTAAAGTGCTCTCGGATATAAAAAAGACGGATGACCGCAAGGTTGTACCGGATTACGTGGGCGTGGACGCCCATTTATTCATCGTCGGAAGGCTGGATTTCGACAGCGAAGGCTTGATCCTGCTTACCAACAACGGCGAAGTTGCCAACCGCCTTACGCATCCGCGTTACGAACACGAAAAAGAATATCACGTTATGACCGCCAAAGAACCTGACCAGGAACAATTGAAAACCTGGCGCCGGGGGGTAGTGATCGAAGGCGGTTACCGCACGCAACCGGCTGTGGTCAATTATCTGCCCGGCAGCAATCGAAACTGGCTACGCGTGACCATGAAAGAAGGCAAGAAACGCCAGATCCGTGAGATCGGCATTGCGCTCGGCTTGCCGGTGCGACGCATCATCCGTAAAAGAATAGCGACCATTCAACTGGGGACTCTCAAACCCGGAGAATGGCGCTATCTTAAACCTGGTGAGATAAAAGAATTGCTGCGATCGCTCAAAGACGATTCAAATCATTGAGCTATTCGGTTTCTTTAGGTAGCTGGTCGGTAATTTTTTTGATTTCTTCATCGCTTAAAGAGGATTTTTTTGCCGCCTGACGCAAAAAATCTTTGAATTTATCCGCCTGGATATTCAATTGCGGGGCATCCTTGACTTGAAGGTCAACCTTCTCAGAATAGTAGAAGTTGACCACCTGCGGTTCGCCGGCGACATCCAGTTTTTTGCTTTTCAAGTAATCGTAATAATCCGCCAGAAGATTCTTACATTCACGCTCGATGGAAGGAATACCCTCCTGGGCGAATGTTTTCGCGAAGAAATTCGGTCCGCCTTTTTGCACGTAGCGTTTTTTATCCGCGTTGTAGGAAATCACACCGGAATGATAATAGGGGTTGATGATCCAGATTCCTGCCGGACCAACCAGCAGATGCGGAACACCCGTGTTAAAATTGTAGAGTGAGTATTGATTATTCAAACCCTTGAGCGATAGAGCAATGATCTCATCCGGGCGGGGGGAGCGACCCCATTTGTTGGCCATGGTGATGGCGATCTGCACCAACAGATAAGCCGGAATCAGAATATAGTAAGCGGTGAGGTTCTGCTCAACGTTGGTGTTTTTCAACGACCACACAAAACCCAATACCAGCAAACCCAAAGCCGAGTAAAGTATGATCTGGCTGATTTTCTTGTTACGGTCAATAAATTTTTGGTTATTGGAAATTTTCATTTGAAGACCTTTTGATTATTCGGATAGATTTTTTGAAATGTCATTGCGCAAATGGCCCAACAGATCATTGCGGATCGCGCTGCCGGCCAACAGGAGCGCACTGGTGATGGCTTTCGCGTCAGAGCGGCCGTGGCCGACAAAAACCAGACCGTCGATTCCCAACAAGGGCGCCGCGCCGACCTCGCTGGGATCCACCAGGCTTTTGATCTTTGAAAAAGCCGGTTTCGCCAGCATGGCGCCCAATTTGGTGCTGAAGGATCGCATCAATTCCTGCTTGAGGGTATCCGTGATCAACTTGGCAACTGCTTCACTGCTCTTCATCATGATGTTGCCGGTAAAACCGTCCGTAACGACCACATCGGCTTCACCCCCAAAGAGCTCCTTGCCCTCAATATTGCCGATGAAATTCAAACCGCTGGATTCCAGCAATTTGAATGTTTCTTTTACCAATTCGTTGCCTTTTCCGGCTTCTTCGCCATTGGATAACAGTCCAATTTTCGGCTTGGGATTATTCAAGACTTTTTGCGCATAGATATTTCCCATGATCGCAAATTGTAGCAGGAATTCCGGTCTGCAATCCGCATTCGCGCCAATATCCAAAACGATGCATTTCCCTTTGCGGGTTGGGAAGAGAGCGGTCAGGGCAGGGCGCTGCACGCCCTTGATCCTTCCGAGGCCGCGCAGCGCGTTGAACATCGCGCCGCCGGTGTTGCCGGCTGTCACGAAAGCCTGGCCTTTGCCTTCTTTCACCAATTGGATCCCAACCGCCATGGAATTATTGGGTTTTTGGCGGGCAGATTCCACCGGTTTATCCCACATTTCAACTACTTCCGGTGCATGCACCACCGAGATCAACGGGTTATTCGGCGACGCCTGTTCCAACTTGGGGCGGATCAGGTCTTCATTTCCGACCAAAACGACCTGTTCCTTGGCTTCTTTTACAGCTTCAATTGCGCCCAGGATTTCAGGATCCGGGTATTTATCGCTGCCCATCGCATCTAAAATAATTGTCATAATGACCTCTGAAAAACAAATTTTGCTTGTAAACTTGACATACCTCTATAGCCGATTATAATAGCTAAACTTCGCGCTGGTGCTGGAATTGGCAGACAGGCATGGTTGAGGGCCATGTGCCGCAA
>CALGUJ010000310.1 GCA_937902055.1 uncultured Pelolinea sp. | reverse complement strand
GTTCCAACTCATCCGAAATTCCCGCGCCACCGGAAAAAGTTGAACACGCGCAATCAGCCGCGGCGGCTGCAGCTCCATTTTGCGATAATATCTTCTACCCCCTGGCCGCCCAAAACAGCTGGAGCTATCGGTTAAATTTCGATCAGGTTGCGGCGGATGGGAATCCGGACCTGGTGGTGAGCGTTTCCGAAAGTACGCCTGATTCCGCTCTCATTACAACCTCCGACTTAAGCACCGGCCAGGTCACTCAATCCTTGGCGACATGCCGTCAAGGAGCGGTTGTTGATTTTCCGGTCACTGAATTGAACCTGGTTTTAGGAATGTTCACGGGCGGCTTGGACCTGAAATATGAAAGCGGTATCTTTATGCCCTCCCTGCAAGAATTCGAAGCCAACGATTGGGCGCTGGAATGGGAAACCACCTACCGCGCCAACGGTAATTTGCAGGGTTCCTACGAGGGTGATACCATCACCGCCGAATTGATCGACAGCCCGGTCAAGATGCGCTGGAAGATAATCGGTACCGATGAAACTCTGGAAGTCCCCGCCGGAAAATTTGAAAACCTTGTCAAGGTCGATCGCGTAATTTTTTTTGACGTTTCCAGGCTGCAAACCACCATTGAGGGCAGCGAGGTGAATATTTCCACAACCCTGATTGTGGACACGGTCTTATGGTATGCCCCGCACGTCGGATTGGTTAACGAGGATATCGAATCGGCATCGGTAAAATTCTACGGCATTGGCATTCCCGTGGAAATTGACGGTTCGCTGGAATTGCTCGAATACTCCGTTCAATAAATAACGACATCGCAATTCAGTTTTATTCGTTAATGGGCTGCCTTTTTAAAAAGTTCGTGACAGGCAGTATCCGGCGGGTATTCTCTGGCTTCAGCGAATCCTTCGCGAACCAACTCCAGATTGATAAAAGCGTCATTGGTCAATACGTAACGCAGCAGACGCCCATAATCATCCGTATCGGATCGATCTCTGAACAAATATATGGTTTTTCCCGCAACAAGATTTTTATTGGCTTCAGTGGCTCTTATGGCGGCATCGCGTTCATTCGAGTAATACTCCGGAGTGTTGATCCCGATGTATCGAACTTCGATCTTTTCCCCATCCAGCAATACCTCGATGGAATCCCCATCGATGACGCGTATCACCCGGGCTTCTTCCACCCCTGCCAGGTTGGGTATGCATCCAATCCCTTCCAAATCGGAATATTTAGGGGCTTGTTCTTCGGGCGCGGCCAAAAACGCGTCCAACGCCGCAGCGAACCGCTCCGATAAGCTGCAGCTTGCGGTAATCATGGAAATCAAGAAACAAATGGTGATGGTTTTTCTCATGAATTATTCCCCATCCAGTGGATTGAGTGGCCTAAAAAGAAAAGCCACCGAAGGGAATCGAACCCTTGACCCGCCGCTTACGAAGCGGCTGCTCTGCCGGCTGAGCTACGGTGGCACGCGCTAGATTATATCAGTTTACCGTTATAATCGACAAGAATAAAACCATGAATGTTGCGATCCTTTCCTACCACACCTGTCCACTCGCCACCCTGGGCGGCAAAGACACCGGCGGCATGAATGTGTATGTCCGCGATCTTACCCGTTACCTGGGCATGCACGGTATCCATGCAGACGTCTTCACCCGTTCGCAGGATGAACACGTCCCGCACGTGCTGCATGACCTGGGCTGCGGCAACCGGGTTGTTCACATACCTGCCGGTCCGGAATCCCCGCTGCCCAAGATTGAGTTGAAACAACATATCCCCCAATTTACAGCGGGTATTTGTGCGTTTGCCGAGCAAAAGAATATCCGTTATGACTTGATCCACAGCCACTATTGGTTATCCGGCCTGGCTGCAGAGGAATTGAAGAAAAGTTGGGATAAACCTGTCATCTCCATGTTCCATACCCTCGCGTTGCTGAAGAACCGCATTGCGAAAAACCCGCAGGAAATCGAGAGCGATTTGCGCATCGAGGGAGAACGCGAAGCGATCACAATCTCGGATAAAATCGTGGCAGCCACCAGCGATGAAAAAACCCACCTGGAGGACTTGTATCAGACTCCCTCTGAAAAAATCGCGGTTATCCCGCCCGGCGTGGATATCACCCGCTTCTATCCCATCCCGGCGGATGAAGCCAAGGAATTCGTTGGAATTCCCAAAGATGAACGTATGCTGTTGTTTGTGGGACGCATCGAACCGCTCAAGGGAATCGACATCCTCATCCGGGCGATTGCCCAATTGCGCCATGCGGATGTGCTTTCGGAATGTCCGCACTACCTTTATATCATTGGCGGCGAGCCGGATGCCGACAACCAAAATATGAACCAGGAAATGCGCCGGCTCCAGAATTTGTGCCGGGAATTGGGTGTCGGCGACCTGGTTCTTTTCCTGGGAAAACGCGACCAGGATACGCTGCAATATTATTATTCGGCCGCCGAGATCGTGGTGATGCCTTCACACTATGAATCCTTCGGTATGGTCGCGCTTGAAGCCATGGCATGCGGAACGCCGGTGATCGCCACGCAGGTCGGTGGTTTGCAGCACCTGGTTCAGAATGGCGTTACCGGTTTTACCGTCCCCAACGATAACGTTGAAGTTCTCGAGGAACGCCTCACGCAATTGATCTGCAAGCAGGATATGCGCACGGAGATGGGGCGTAACAGCATCACCTACGCGCGCTCTTACGCCTGGGATGTCATCACCCCCCGCATGATTGACTTATATAAACAGACTATCCGGGATTACGAATCCTTCCAGGAGCGGTAATTATCAGACTGGATGCCCTTCTGTATGGCATCCTTGCCGAAACGTTCGTGCAATGCATCCAGCGCGTCCAGCAGGTTCTTTTCTTTCTCATAGGAATGATCCAGCAGTGAAAGTTGTTGGTAAGCGTCTCCGATCTGGGCCACACCCACCCCGATCAAGCGTACTTTCTTCCCGAGTTTCCACTCTTTCAGGAATAATGCGCATGCAGTTTCGTAGATAACTTTGTCCTGATCGGTTGGCTGCGGCAGCGTAACCTGCCGGGTGATGGTTTCAAAATTCGGCCAGCGGATTTTTACGCGCACTGTCTTGCCGGAAAGCGCTTTATGGCGCAAGCGCCTGCCTACTTTTTCGCATATTCCCCTAATGGTGCGCAGCAACAATTGCCGATCACCCAGATCCTCAAAGAAAGTCACTTCATTGCTGACCGATTTCACACCCTCATATTCCGCAACCAACCGGTTGTCGATTCCTTGAGCCCGTTCCAACAGGTCAGATGCGAACTTGCCGAAATGCTGCTGCAGCCATGGCAGCGGGTACTTGAGAATATCTCCTATCCTCTCTATTCCCAAAGCCCTGAAACGCTCGGCGGATTTCGGCCCGACTCCCCACATTTCGTTGATCGGTAATGGCGCCAGGAAATCTTTTTCAGTCCCCGGAGGGATGTATAAAATCGCCATCGGGTAGTTGTCGCCCGTATGGCGCGACTTGCCGATATTAGTCGCAATCTTCGCCATCAGCTTGTTTGAAGCAACCCCGATGGAACAAGGCAGACCCAATGCGTCAAATATCTTTTTCTGCAATTCCCTGGCGATTTCGGCCACCTCCTGCGGTAGATCGGTCACATCGAGGAATGCCTCATCGATCGAAATCTGTTCAACCAGCGGGGTGAGCTCTCTGATGATCGCCATTACCTGTCTGGAAAAATCGGTGTAATCCTTATAATGCCCTCTGACAACCATCAAATCCGGGTATTTGCGTAAAGCCTGGATCATCGGCATGGCGGAATGGATGCCATGTTTGCGCGCGGCATACGAGCAGGAAGTCACCACTCCCCGCCCTTCGGGTGAGCCTCCGGTAGCAAAGGCTTTTCCTCTCAGGGAAGGATCGAACTTCTCTTCCACTGCGCAAAAAAATGCATCCAGGTCAACGTGCAGAATCTTTCGGGTCATTATCCATATTATAGGATTGCTTTGGTATTTTAGCAATTATGTTCTATCCCATTAAATATTCATCACGCGTTAGAGAACCGCTCCGAAAAACCTTTATTTAATAAAAAGGCCGGGAATTACCCGGCCGCATTATTGAGCTCCAATTCTTTGCGTACCTAAATCTGTTTCTTCATCGCTCGTTTGAAATCCTCGAGCGCCTCCACCGGGGTTGGATCGACCTCGTATAACATGGCGGTGTAAAAAGAGATCAGATCGCCCAGCAAAATTGTCTTCCAGATCTCTGCCAGTTTTGTGGAACCGGAGCAGATGATTTTGTCGATACACGCACCAGAGACCATGAATGTTTCAGCTGTCAATTCGTACCGTTTTTGGTTCCGCTCCTGGTACCTCCCGGAGGTAAGGAAGACCGCGTAAGTTTTATAAACCAGTTCCTCCGGGCAAACCAGACCCGCCAGGGTATTGTGGTCCGCTTCCGGCAGGAACTCGAATTGTGCCGGGCATTTTCCAATCTCATTCCATTGCGTTTTCCATCGCCGGGCTACCGGTTCGAGAAATTCCGTTCCGAAAACCACCGGTATACGGCCAACCGCCTGGCCGGCGATGCGTTTGGCAAGGTTTTTGGTTACGGGTACGGCTGCGTCGATCTCCCCAAGCAGAGCCCGCATCTCCGATACGGCTTTGTCTACCTCACCGGATTGCACCGGTATAAGATTCAACCTGGTGAACAGGTTCAACAGCAATCCGAAGGAATATCCAACCGCCGCGCGGGGTTGACCTTTATGATTGAATACCCACGCAACGCAATTATTCTCGGTTGCCAGCTCAGTCAAGCGGCCGCCTGTTGACACTGCCATCAATGTGCACTTCTTGTTGAGCGCTTCCTGAAAAACTGCCAGTGTCTCTTCAGTGTTGCCCGAATGGGAAGAGCAGATCACCAAATCGTCAGGACCGCTTGCCCAGGCCGGAAGCTGATAACCACGTAAAATGGTTAAGGGAACATTGCACTGGTTAAAAATGTAGGATGCAAGAATGTCCGCTCCAATTGCAGAACCGCCCATGCCCGCCACGATAATCCTTGAAAAATTCTTCTTCTCAGGTAGAGGCAGGCGATTGGCAGTCTCCCATGCTTTCAATAATTGATCAGGTAATTCTTGAATCGCACCCAGCATATTGCTGGCATCCAATTCACTAAACTGCGATGCGTTGTCCAGATTCATTGATTCGCGTTCCGTTCTCTATTTCATCTTTTTTGAGGCAGCGACGACTTTCTCAAGGAAATCGAGGGCAACCTGCCATTCTTCAGTGAAGAAATGCATGGTCACGTTGTTGAACTGCAAATGATAGGTAATCTCCCCATCCGGTTCCTGTGCTTTATAGAAAAAATTATCCTCGGTCTCCACGATACTTTCAATGTTCGTTTCAGGTTGCTCGCTCATTTAATTCTCCTTCTTTTTTTCACTTCTATTTAATTTGGTTTCGATCTTCCGATATTGTTTCTTTAGCCAGGAATAAACCGTTTTTATTCTCCTGCCGAAAACGGGCGGTTTTTTTTCGGAACCCTCGTCCGTCAGAGAATCGGCCCAGGGATCCTGGTCGGTCAGTTTCTTTCCGACATAATTCAGTAACAGCTTCAACGTAGCGATGGTAGGAGCTGCCAGAACCATGCCCCAAAAACCGAACAGGTTCAATCCGACGAAAACGCCCACCAGGATTGCCGCCGGATGCACATCCAGCGCATTGGCCAGAAATCTAGGGCTGAAAAAAGTATCGTACATGTTATCGGTGATCCATCCGGTACCCATCACAATCAAAGCATAAGGTAAGGGATTGAGTCCATAAGCGGTGCTGCCCTGCAGCAAAGCCACCAGAAATATCGTGATCCAGGAAATTGCAACGCCGAGATAAGGTATGAAATTCCCAATTGTAGCAACCAAAGCCATGCCGAATACAAACCGCACGCGAAAAATACTGAGGATGATCAGATACATAATAAAACGCAGGAAATAAACAATCGATTGCCCGCGGATGAACACGTTCCAGATGGTATTGATCCGGGTCTTCAGGATCGTGTAATCCTCCCGGTAAGCAGGCATGTTGAAAGCCAGGATGTTGCTGCGTTTGCCGCCGCTCTCATTCAACAGCAAGAAGGAGATCACCAAAGCCAGTAACAAAGAACCGATAAAACCGGCTGTACCGGAAGCAATTCCACCCAGGAAATTGCCCAGGTTGGAAAGGAACGGTTCCAGCGTGGAAAGCAATTGATTGCTGATATTGGTCCAGTTGATATAGGTGAAATCAAGCACAAATGGGCCGATGGTTACAACCGTAGTGGTCAATCGCTCGAAGAACGAAGAGATTGCTCCCAGGCTATCCTGCAAGAATAGAATAAAACTTTGGATCTGGTTGACAATGGCAATCCCGCCCAGCGTAAGCAACCCAAAAGTGATTATGAGGGTGAGTAAATAAACGATGGTAACCGCCCAACCCCACGAAATCTTGATTTTGCGATTGATCCATTCAGCCAATGGGTAAAGCAGGATTGCGATCACGATGGCAGTCACCAATGTGGACATCAAGCTCGAGAACCGGATGACCAAGGTTACTACCGCCGCCAGGATCAATAACGAAACAATCGCCTTGGTGGTGGCGCTCCATTGGGGGGAAGCTGATTTTTGTTCAGGCTCTTTCATTCTTTTTTAGTTTCTACATTCTACGTAATTATAACAACGCGGATTCTTTTTTCCGCGTTATTTATCATGTCCTATATCCATCCACCCCCCCCACCTGTGTGCCTGGCTGAGGAATGCTGAATCTGGCAATCAGGACCAGGGTATTACTCAGTAAATAATCCGTTAAAACTATTGGTGGATTATTGTGGAATCTTTTCAATGCAGGTAAGCGCTTATATCATTTTTTTTTGAATTTCGCGATAAAACGATCAAAAATTTACCG
>CALGUJ010000309.1 GCA_937902055.1 uncultured Pelolinea sp. | reverse complement strand
ACCGGGGTCAAGGAGCATGCATGCGCAAATTCCTCTTCAAAATCTTGTGCCTGGCAGCGGCCATCACAGCCGCACTCTTCTGGTTCGAATCCGACGGCGGCATTCTGGCGGATACTTCCCCATTGGGGATGGATGATTCCAGCGGCTGGTTGACCGGGCACAGCCAGGACAGCAAGTCTTTCGACGTGCTCGAAACCATCCACAGCGGCATGCTGCGGGTGGAAATGCCCTGGAACAAAGTCGAGCCTTCGGCCGGCGCATTTGTCTGGAGTTTTCAAAGCGATACAGGGTACGTTGATTACAAAGCTATCTTTTCCCGCCTTGAAAAGCGTGGTATCCAACCGGTAGTGATCCTGGATGGCGGCCCGGTTTACTTGAGCAGCTTATATCCGCAGCAGCCGGCTTCAACCGAAAGCTTGTTGGAAAATTGGCAAAATTATGTGAGCGCGGCTGTGCAACAATTCGGCAGCCAGGTGGATTACTGGCAGATCGGCGGCGTGATCAATGACCCGTCGTATTGGGGCAGCCTGCTATACCCGTTGGACGAAGGAGCGCAAGCTGAAGCCGACCTCGAATTGTACGTAAAGATGTTAAAAAGCGCTTACACCATCATCAAATCCTCCAGCGCCGGCGATACGGTCATCCTCGGTGAACTGGCTCTGAACGGCGACTGCGCCCAACATCCCTTGTTCTACCTGCAGAATATCAATGAAAAAGAAGCCTGGTATGATTTCGACACGGTTGCCATCCGCCTGCCTGCTTTGGATGACGCGCCGGATAATACTGCCGTGGACGCGTGCGGATTCAATTCCCTGCAACCCAGCGGCGTTGCTTTGACCGACCCGGTAAAAGCGATTGGCGAGTTCATGGGCGAGATCGACCCCAAACCGGTGTGGGTTACCAATTTATCTTTTTCGCAGGATCTGGTGGCCGCCAGGGCAGCCGAACGCATGACCTTGCCGGAGGTGGTCGAATCCGATTACCTGGCGCGCGCCAGTGGATTGCTGCTTGCCTATGGCGGGGTTGATAAGATCTTTTGGCATTACGCTCCCCAAGACGGTCAACCGGCAGTGATCGCGCTGCAAACTTTCGCCAATCTCTCTCAAACGCTCAGCACCAACGCCAGCCACGATAACGCATCGGCATCCGCGGATTTCAAAGTTTTGCGCTTCCGGAAAAACGGGAGGCTCGCAATTTTAACCTGGCGCGCTAAGGGCGGCGATGAAGCTCAGGCGTTGGTGATTCCGGATGTGGCGGGTTACAAGCTTAAGGCTTATACATCCGATACGGATTCCTTGAAGGCAAGCAAAGGCGTCAAGATGAATGTAGACGCAGGCGGCAGCACCGCTTTGATGGTCAGCGAACGCCCGATTCTGATCAGTGGAAAGCTTTCCAATTTAAAAGAGTCATTGAGCGCCATGTTGTCTGAAAATTCCGAACAGGCCGGCATTGAGCTGCAAAACCGGTTGACCGGATGGGTGCAGGTGCAAAAAAACAAGGCCGCCGATCAAGTCGGCAACTGGGTTGCCAAGCAGCAGGCCAGCCTGCTGGATATCCTGCGCAGCAGTTTCCAACAATGGATCCGGCAAAGCCTGGGGCTGGCAAAGAAGTAAAATGAAGCTGAGGTGAAAGCCATGAAAAAATCCATCAAAAGAATTTTCGTTTTGTTACTGATCAGTCTGGCGGTGTTAACGGCTTGCCAGGCGGCTCCGGGTCAATCCGCGGCCAAAACCCAGGCGGCAGTGATCACCAGCCAAAATGCCGCCCAACTCGCGCCAGCCGCCCAAACCCTGGAAGGCAGCGCATTCAATGATATAGTTTGGGCTGCCGATGGCAGCGCGTTGTTAGCCGTGTCCGGCAACGGAGCCGTCCGCTTCAGCGCCGACACGCTTGAAAAACTGGAAACATTCTCCTTTGACAGCCCCGCAGCGCTTTACGCCGCATCCCCTGATGGCAAAACCATCGCTTTCTCTAATGATAATTACAACGCTTTCCTGGTGGATATCCAGGTAACCGAAAACGCCCAATCGATCTATTCACCTACTTATCTGGGCAATTTCGATTTCTCGCCGGATGGCAAAACACTGTTGAGCACTTCGCTCGATGAAATCGCAGTAACGCTGTGGGACGTTGCCAGCGGGTCACAAGTGCAGACTATCAGCGGTTTTGAAACCGCCGCCCCGGTCTACAGCGCCAAATTCAGCCAGGACGGCAAGCACATCTTGTGGATCGCGCGCGGCACGCTTCAGCTCACCGATATCGCCACGCAGGAATTCGGCCCGGTTTTCAGCCACGAGGATTTTGTGGCAGCTGCGGCGCTCAGCCGGGATGGCAGCCTGCTGGCCAGCGCGGCTGCCGGCACCGTGAATGGGGAATTCACACCCGCCGTCTATTTATGGGATGCAGCCAGCGGTGAGCTGAAAACTACTCTGACCTACCCCGAAGCCTTCAACGCGGTTGTATTTTCACCGGACGGCGGCCTCGTGGCTGCGTCGGCGGGCGGCACGCTGATCTTTTGGAACGTCGCCGATGGGCAGCAGGTCGCTGAAATCGCTGCCGGCAGCGAGGATATCTTCGGATTGGCATTCTCCCCCGATGGCGTTTCTCTGGCCGCTTCCGGTTCCGCCGGCACAATCACGCTATGGCAAGTTAAGTAATAAAAGGTTTTATAAACAATCAGGGCAGACATAAACGTCTGCCCTTTTTTTATACTTATTAGTGGAAATTATTCTCACGCTATTAAATGTGTTACGACGATGCGCAAGCCGATGGCGATCAATACCAGCCCGCCGATGATCTCGACCTTTTTACCGAAATGTTGATTGAGTTTCTTGCCGCCCAACATACCCGCCACGGACATGAGCAGTGAAACCAGGCCAATGACAATGCTGGCCCCCAAAACGTCGATCTTCAACAAAGCCAGCGACAGGCCTACGCCCAGCGCGTCGATACTGGTGGCGATGGAGAGCATCACCAGACGGCTGCCTCGCGAGGGGTCGTCGCATCCGTTCACAGGCGAAGCATCATTTCTTGAAAATCCCTCCATGATCATGCGCCCGCCGATCCATCCCAAGAGTGCCAAGGCGATCCAGTGATCGAAATTGGCGATCAAGTCCACGATCGTGCTGCCCAGCAGCCATCCCAGCAGAGTCATGGCGCCCTGGAACAGGCCGAAATGAAAAGATACGCGGAAGATCGAGCGCCGGTTATACAACGCCGGCGAAGAACCGATGCACAATGAAACGGCAAAGCAGTCCATTGCCAATCCAAACGCAATGATCAGGATCATCCAAAAATCAGTCATAGTATGTAAATCCAAAGCCGAGATATCAGCAGGCAAGTCGTTGAATTTTACCACCACCAG
>CALGUJ010000308.1 GCA_937902055.1 uncultured Pelolinea sp. | reverse complement strand
TATTATATGATTAATGCACCATGATGACCACGAAAAGAAAAACAGTAGTGGCCTGCGCTCTGGGGGAATGTGTTCACGTGGCGGGTGTGATGAACTTTCTACGCCTTGCCGAGCAGGCTGGTTGGAAAACGGTGTTTCTTGGACCCGCAACTTCTGTTCAAAGCGCCATCCAGGCCGCCGAGGATCACCAGGCTGATCTGCTGGCAGTTTCATACCGGCTCACAGCGGAGACCGGTGAGCGCCTGCTGGCGCAATTCGCCGAAAGTGCTGACCATCTGCGCGAGCGCGGCGTGCTCTTTGCATTCGGCGGAACGCCGCCGGTGGCAGAACGGGCGCGTACAATGGGATTTTTCCAGGCTGTCTTCGACGGCAATCAAACCTACGAGGAAGTACTGGCGTTCCTGAAAGGCGAGGATTATCAAAAGCGCACGGCAGAGGATTATCCCGACAGCACTATCGCGCGCATCCGATGGAAAGCGCCCTATCCCTTACTGCGCCACCATTTTGGATTGCCGACCATGAAATCGACTGTTGAGGGCATCCGCAGGATTGCCGAGGCGCATGTTTTAGACGTCATCTCGCTGGGCATCGACCAGGATGCGCAGGAAAATTTTTTCCACCCCGAACGCCAGGATGCCCGCCGTACCGGCGCAGGCGGCGTACCAGTGCGCAGCGCCGATGATTACCGCGCCCTTTACCAGGCCAGCCGCTGTGGGAATTACCCGCTGCTGCGGACGTATTCCGGAACGGATGATTTTATCCGCCTGGCAGAAATGTACGTCGCGACGATGCATAACGCCTGGGCGGCCATCCCGCTTTTCTGGTTCAACCGCATGGATGGGCGCGGCCCCTGGGATCTGGAAGGCAGCATCCGGGAGCACCAAACTGTGATGCGTTGGTATGGAGCGCACGACATCCCGGTCGAACTGAATGAACCGCATCATTGGGGGATGCGCGACGCGCCGGACGTGATCTTCGTGACTGCCGGCTACCTGGCAGCTTACAACGCGCGCGCTTGCGGCGTGCATGATTACATCGCGCAAATGATGTTCAACAGCCCGCCTGGCACCAGCGACGCCATGGACCTGGCCAAGATGGCTGCCTTGCTGGAACTGTGCGGGGAATTGGAAGATGATTCTTTCCGTATTTGGCGTCAAACCCGCACCGGCCTGCTCAGTTACCCGCTTGAATTGCCTGCCGCACGGGCGCACCTGGCGGCCAGTATCTACGTTCAAATGGCTTTGAAACCGCATATCGTGCACGTTGTTGGGCACACCGAAGCTGATCATGCCGCTACGCCTGAGGATGTAATCGAAGCATGCCTGATGGCACGGCGATCTATCGAGAACGCTCTATCCGGGCAGGCTGATATGCTGCAAGACCCAATCATCGTCAACCGTAAAAACCACCTGGTTCAACAAACGCGCATTACTTTAAAAGCCATTCGTGGCCTCTTTATCGACCGGGAAGGCGACGCTTTCATCGATCCGAAGAATCTGGCCGAAGCCGTAAATCAGGGTATACTGGATGCGCCTCATCTTAAAAATAATCCATTCGCGCGCGGGAAAATCCAAACCCGCATCCTCAACGGAGCCTGTGAAGTCGTTGATGATCAGGGAAACACTTTGGGCGAAGAGAAGCGTTTAACAGCTTTCTTGTAATCGAATAAGGAGACCAACATGACATACCCAACCCGTTACACCGTTGTCGGCGCCGGCCACGGCGGCAAAGCCATGGCTGCCCATCTGGCCTTGATGGGCAAAGAGGTTACGCTATACAACCGCACCGCGGCTCACGTTGAAGTGGTTGCCAAACGGAAAGGCATCGAACTGGAAAGCTTCCCGGATGGCCCGCATGGCTTTGGACATATCAAACGCACCACCTCCAATATCAAAGAGGCGCTGCACAACGCGCAGGTGGTCATGCTGGTTGTTCCCTCCTCCGCGCACGCTGATCTCTCCAAAATCATGGCGCCGCATTTGGAAGACGGTCAAATCATCCTGCTGAACCCGGGACGCACGTGCGGAGCGATCGAATTCGATATGGTTCTGCGCCAGGAAAAATGCGCGGCCAAGGTCATTGTGGCGGAAGCCGAAACTTTTATCTACGCCGCCCGTTCGGATGGGCCTGCGCAAGCGCGCATATTCCGTATCAAGGAAGCTGTTCCGTTAGCCGCGCTGCCGGCCACGCAAACTCACCTGGTTTTGGAAGCCATCGAGGACGTTTACCCGCAATTCATCGACGGCGTGAACGTCTTGAACACCGGGCTGAATAATATGGGCGCCATTTTTCATCCCGCCCTCACGATCCTGAATGCCGGGCGGATCGAATCGACCCACGGCGATTTTGAATTTTACATCGATGGCGTGACACCGTCGGTGGCGACGGTGTTGGAAGCGCTGGACCGCGAGCGCGTAACAGTGGCTTCGGCGCTGGGTATCCGCGCGCGCAACGCCATGGAATGGCTGGAGCTGGCTTACAACGTCTCCGGCGCCAACCTATACGAGGCGATCCATAATCAGAGCGGTTATTACGGGATCAAAGCCCCATCCACTTTATATCATCGTTATATTTTCGAGGACATCCCCATGAGCTTGCTGCCGATCGCTTCGCTGGGACTGGCCTACGGTATCTCCGTCCACGCCATGGATAGCATCATCCGGTTGGCATGCATTATTCATAAAACCGATTACAACCGGCGCGGAAGGACAGTGGAAAAGCTGGGGATCAAGAATTTGAGCGTAGGGGAAATCACGCGCTACGTGAACGAGGGAGTGCTGGAACAATAACGAAACCAGAACATACCAGCGCTATTGAATTTCAGGTGGTTAATCGCTATAATATGAACGAGGTCGCGCGGTTATACGCATTAATTCCGTTGACCAAATCTATTAATATGGCATTGTTCTTGCAACATACAGCGTAGAAAATTGAACTCAATTTGGTCATTAAGTTAAGGAGGACCTATGAAAAAGAAATTTTCACTCTTGATCGCCCTTTCCATGCTGCTGCTGGTAGCGATACCCGTGCAAGCCGCGCCGAGCATGGATACCAGCGTCTTCAGCGTGGAAGAAAACGAGTACGTCACCATGGTGATGGAAAAATTCCCCGCCAACGAGACCTATTACGTTTTTATGGGTGAATACGGAACATACGGCATGGGCGGCGAGCTGGTCTCCAAGCTCACCACCAACGACGGCGGCACATTCCTGGCCACCTTCCCCATTCCGGAAGAACTGTATAACGAAGACCGCATTGCCATTCGCTTTCAAAGCGCCAGCGGCAAATCGGTATGGTGGAACTGGTTCTTTAACGACACTTCCAAGGGTTCTTACTATTACGGCGGTAAATTCCCCTATGGACCTTCGGATGACGATGACGATTACGACGTTGATTACAACCAACTTGGCAACGGTTTCCCGACCTTCGTCTTCACCAAAGTTGTCAGAGGCCAGTCTGTCACCGTTCAGACCGTAAACTTCCCGTCGAACGTCAGGTGGGCGGTCTATATGAAAGACGGTGCGATGGACGATACCAACTGGTATGAAGTCACCGGCTTCAACAGCGATGGAAGCGTGCAAACAATGACGCTCAGCATTCCTGCCGACCTGCAATTTGTAGATAAATTAGCCGTCAAGTTCTATTGCCTGGATTACGTCCTGGGCACCAATGACTTCATCACCTACAACCTGGTCGATAACCGAGACTATCCCTAGATCGACAGGTCAGGATCGGAGAAGTAGCATCCTCCAAACTTTTCAAATTTGATTCAAAAACCCCTCTGCGCTCCAGAGGGGTTTTCTTTTTAACGGCAATATTATTAAGTGCGGGAAATCAACTTGATCTCTTTGCCGCGCATGGCTTTCAGGGCGGTCTCGCGCCAATCAGGGAATTTCTCCAATTCCGGCAACATGGCGCTATCGATCAACAATAAATCTGCTGAGCGGCAGCCGGCCGCCAGTGCCGCTGGATGGCCTTCAAAAATCCAGACGGAGTGACCCAGCGTTGAAAAACCGAGCAGGTAATCCACGAAAGGTATGGCCTGCCGTATATCTTTCTTCAGTGCTTCCAGCAACGTATACGTGATCACACCGATCTGCAGTACCGGTTGTCGGGGTACGAATTTTTCCAAAAGAGCAATTTGCTCAGGGTTCAATTGAGCCGGCAAGGGGCAATCTTTTCCGATCAGCAACCGTCCAGGCGTGACGATAATAATCTGGCGGCGGTACACGCCGTCATCGCCAAGTTTGGGTTCTCCTGCCGCTGCCCTGGCTCGCGCGAAGACCGCTTCGATATCGTCATGGTCGTAAACTTCCGGCATGCGGGGAAAAAATAAATCTTCATTATTTTGCGTCATCAGCGCAAATTATAATGAAGATTTCGACAAAATAATATTATGAGAAAATTTCAGGAATTCAATTTTTTATAAATGCCACTCATCTTCCTGTAGATTTCCTTGAAAATCACAAATTGCTGATCGTAAACGCCACGGTTAATTGCCTGGGGCGAATAGATGGATTTGTAGTGCGTCAGCGATTCAACATCGCGAAACTGGATTTCGCCCAAACCCACCGCGCCGATCCAGGCCGCGCCGCGTGCGTTGGCGCAGACCGGATCCTGCACCTGGCGAATTTCCAGGTTCATAATGTCAGCGAATATTTGGCACCAAACCGCGGATTGCGCGCCTCCGCCGACGATATTGATGCGGTCCACTTTACGCTTGATGAATTTCTCGAAAGGATCCAGCAGCCAGCGCGTATTGTAGGCAATGCCCTCCAGGAAGGCGCGGATGATGTCCTGGCGGTTGTTATCCAGGGACAAGTTGTACAATCCTGCGCGCAGCGTACGCTCGTCCACCGGCGCGCGCTCACCCCAGATCCAGGGCGTATACAGCACACCGTTGCTGCCGGCCGGCACCCGCTCGGCAATTTGGTCGAGCACTTTGAAGATATCCGGCACGTCCGCTTCCTGCAGCAGTTCGTCCTTGTGATAAAGGATCTTATCGCGCAGAAAGGTTAGGTTGCCCCCGGCTGTGGCTTGCAGAGCAGTCAGCAAGTAGCGGTCCGGTAATGCGCAGGGTACGGAAGCCAGCGAGGAGACCACATCCGTTTTCTTGAAAGGCACATGCGCAGCCATCCAGGAGGAAGTACCGATATAGAGGTGCACGGCGTAATCCGAAATCGTGCCGGCGCCGATGGCGGCGGCGGTATTGTCGATTGAGCCCGCCACCACTTTAACGTCAGGCGGCAGCCCCAGGCTTTCAGCCAGTTCCGGCTTCAGCGTGCCGATCACGTCGGAACAAGCCACGATTTCGGGTAATTTTTCGCGATCCACACCCAAGGTTTTGATGAGCGCATCGTTGTACACGATCTTGCGGGGGTTGCGGTTATCGGTTACCCAGGATGTGAGGATGGAATCAACCGTGGCAACGTAATGCCCGGTGAGACAAAGATTGATGTAATCCAGGACGTTAAGAAATTTATAGGTCCTATGGTAGATATCCGGTTGCGTCTCGCGCAGCAGGAGCATGTGACCGGCGGGATCTTTACCGGTCATGGAAGGCATGCCGCCTGTGAGGTTGACAAAGCGCAGCAATTTGGAGAGGCCGACGCCATTCATGTTAATCAGCCCTCTCATTTGGCCGGCCAGGTACGGGGCGCCGCGCATATCCATCCATTCCACGCAGTTGCCCAGGGGCTTGCCGTCGCGATCAACCGCAACGGTACCCTCGCCCTGCGTGGAGCTGCAAATGGCCGCGACCGATTTGGCTGCCTGCGGATTTTTGGAAAGCAGACGCTTGCCGGTCTTAAGGAAGGCCTGCCACCATTCCTCGGGGGATTGTTCCGTGCCGCCGTCTGCTGTGACGATCAAACTGATCGGCTCGCTCTCCCAACCCAACACTTCGCCGTGGATATCCACCAGCGCCAATTTCAGGCTGGAGGTGCCCAGATCAATTGCGAGGATATTCTTCCCGGTCATAACGCCTCTTGTCATTTTCCGTGATGGGGAGATTCCTGCATACGCGTGACCAGGAAAGCACCCACCAGTAGCAAAGCGATTGCCAGCAGCAGCGACGGCGCAAAAGAACCATCGGAAGTGCGCATGGCCTCCATGATGTAAACAAATACCACCGAAACTTGTCCGAAAAGCTGGATCAGTCCGTTGGATGTGCCTTCAGGAGTCGGGTAGGTGATCTCGGCGGAATATTGCATTCCGATGGGGTTGACGCTCACCAGGAAAAATCCCATTTCAAAAGCCGAAGCGAACAACAACCAGGGAGCGCGGGCATAGATCAGTCCAATGATCCCCGGGATCGCCAGAAGGATGCCAATTAACATGTAAGGTTTGCGCTTGCGGCTTTTATCCGAAAAAGGCGGGATAGCCACCGCGCCGATCACGCCGCCCACCAGCATCAACGCACCCAAAACACCTGCATCGGTGGGGGTGAATCCGCGCGGCTGGATGATCTTTTCCACCCAGGTGGTCACGCCGTTATAGATGCCCAATCCGACAAACATGATGAACAGATAATACCAGAAGGATTTAACCGTCAGGGCGTGCTTTAAGCCGTCCAACATTAAAGCCCGTTCTTCTTTGCCGGCTTCGCAGGGTGGCGTGGGAGGTGTTTCACGCGCCAGGGCAATGAAGAGCACCGAAGTTGCCGCCGCGATAATGCCAAACCACAATTGCACCTGGGGGATGGGCATCCCGCCTTCCACCAGGATCGGCGGCACAACCATGCCGATGCCGGTGCCGACCAGGCTGGAAAGCGTTACCATGCCCACTGCCGTGGCGCGTTCTTCAATCGAAAACCACTTGGCCGGAACAGTTGTCCAGGAGTTCAACAGAAAAGGCTGCGCGACCGCAATGCCGATGGTGCTGCCCAGCACCAGCCCGTAATTGCTGCCGGCTAATCCACGCAAAATCCCGAACACGCCCATCAGGATCGCGCCGAGGCTGACGGACTTGCGAAAGCCCCAGGTATCGATCATCCAGGAGATGGGCAGCGAAAGCGGAATATAAGCGATCATAAACGTCATGGAGAGCAAACCGATCTTGAGGTCAGTCACACCATAAAACTCAGTTGCCAGGCTGGTGACCGGCGCGAAGCTGATCCACAGCATTTGAATGGTGATGTTGATCAACATGAACACTCCCAATACCACCCAACGGTAGCCGTAAAGTTTTATCTTTTCACTCATGGAAATCCTCCTTATTTTTGATCGTATGCACCATAATCGATTATATAACCCGCGCGGTGGAAGAAAGTACCGTTTCAAAACGCTCCAACGCGTCATCGATGATCTTGTCGTTATCTGCCATGGAGGTATACATGCGCGAACCGGCCAGGGTGATCAGGCCGTGCGCCATATATGCCGCGCCCATCTCTTCCATCATGTGCTTGCGGGGTTTGAGTTCTTTCAACAAACGCAGCGGGTTGCGCAAATCGAGCAGCATCACGCCGGACGTTTCCAGGTGAACAATCGATCCCTGGTTGAACACCACAAAAGGCAACGCATGTTTTTCAATGATGGCTTGCAGTCCTTTGGTCAACCTGTCCCCAGCCCGGCCGGCTATGACGGGGGCGTTGGTACGTTCCATTTCCTGCAGGGCATAGTAACCAGCCGCGCAGGAAAGTGGGTTGGCGGAAAGGGTTCCGCCAATATAGGCGCGTTCTCCGGTACCGCCGAGACCGGCCGCAAAGGTGCTAATCACGTCTGCCCGCCCGCCCACGCCGCCGGCCATGGGGTAGCCGCCGGTCACGCATTTGCCGAACACCGTCAGGTCAGGCTTGACGCCGAAATAACCCTGGGCGCCGCCCAGACCCACGCGAAAACCGGTGACGACTTCGTCGAAAATCAGCAAGGCACCGAACTCATCGCAAAGCTGGCGCACCTGCCGGTTGAAATCGAAAGGAACCGGGCGCGTGCCGGATTCCGGCCCAAGCGGTTCCAGGATGACCGCCGCCGTTCCGCCGCGCAAACGGTTGAAGATCAGGTGACGCCGCAGGTCGGCCAGCGAATTGGGGAAGAACTCCTGCGTTGAAGCGGTAGCTCCGCGCGGAATACCCTTGGATTCCAGCCGGCGGGTGCCGGGCACGTGCAGCGCGTAGACCATCGAATCGCTCCAACCATGATAAGCGCCGCCGACTTTAATCACAAATTTTTTACGCGTGAACGTGCGCGCAGCGCGCACGGCGGCCATCACACTTTCCGTGCCTGAACCGAGCATGCGGAACATTTCCACCGAGGGCATGTAACCGGCGATTAACTTTGCCAGTTTCAGTTCGTATTCATGGAAAAGTCCTGTCACCGGACCGCAGGAGGATAAAAGTTCGAAGATCTTTTCGCGCAGCGGAGCATAATTGCTGCCCAGCATGGTAGGCCCGCCGGCCTGCAGAAAGTCGATATACCGGTTGCCGTCCACGTCCCAAAGATACGCGCCTTCGGCTTTTTCGATCGCGATCGGGAATGGATAATTGAAAGCCAGGTTATGCTGAACGCCGCCCGGAATATACCGCCTGGCTTCGTCAGTTAACGCTTTCGAACGGCTGCACTTCTGATCGAAATAAGCCAGGTTGGCTTGCATGCTTTCGGGCGTGATCTTGCGCATGGGCTGGCTGATCAGGGCATTCAGGCGCCGGTACACATCCTCCACATCAGGATATTCACTGATGGCATATTTTTGATGTTCGTCCATTCTCAAATCCTTTCAGGTGCTTTATTCGCCGGATACGTGCGGCTCTCCTTTAATGACCCGCTGCTGGTCTTTCTTAAGCTTGCTGAAGGCTATCTCGCGGATGGCAGCGGGAATGCGGGTGATCTTTTTCTCGCTGCATAGCGAGATCAGGTAAGCCAGGGAACTCTTTTCCAGGATTTCAACGTTATGGATGGCGCGCGCCATATCGTGTCCAAAAACCAGCGCGCCATGGTTTTGCATCAAAAAGGCGTTGTTATGCCCGCGTACGTGCTTGGCAACGGTCGAGCTGAGAAATCCCGTACCGGAGGGAGCGTAGGGGATGATTTCGACGCTGCGTCCCAGAAAACGCACCTGCTCATCGAACAAAGCCGGGATAGGCGCCTTGATCAAGGTCAGGGCGCTGGCATACACCTGATGGGTGTGCACAATGGCGTTCACGTCGGGCCGGGCCAGGTAAATGGCGCAGTGCATGCCCGCTTCGACGGATGGCTTGCGCTCTCCCGCGAGAGTGTTTAAATCCATATCCAGCACGCACACATCCGCGGGTTCCATTTTCATGTAATCATAATTCGAGGGTGTTATGGCAAAGCCGTTATTATCGGTCGCACGCACGGAAATATTTCCCCCGGTTGCCATTAAAAAACCTTTTCGCGTCAATTCCTGCGCAGATGAGACAATTTCTTCTCTCAAAGCCTGGTAATCTTCCATGCATCACCTCGATTAATCTTGACACTGTCTAGATTATAGCGAGCTAACTTGACGCTGTCAAGTTTTACCGGTAACATCTACTCATGGCTGAAAGTAATTATCATCACGGCGACCTGAAAAACGCGCTGATCGCCGCCGGCGTTGAAATTCTGGCGCACGAAGGGATCGCTTCATTGAGCCTGCGCAGCGTGGCGCGGCGTGCGGGCGTGAGCCATTCGGCCCCTTACGCGCATTTCTCAGACAAGCAAGCCCTGATCGCCGCCATTTCCACCGAAGGCTTCCGCCATTTATACAGCCAGCTTGACACCACGCTCAATGAACATAGCTCCGAACCCGGCCGCCAATTGGTCGCCTGCGGCTTGGCCTATATGCGTTTCGCGTTGAATGAACGGGATATTTTCAAGATTATGTTTTCCGGCGTCCTGGAACAGGAAAAAGATTACGTGGATTTTGTCGAAATCTCGCAAGCCACTTTCCAGTTGCTGGTGAAAGTGGTGGGCGCCTGCCAGGAAAAAGGAATCCTGCACCCTGCTCCTACGGAACTGTTGGCAACCGCAATATGGGGGCAGGTGCACGGGCTGGTTTCGCTGGCGTTGGAGAGACAGATCTCGCATACCGTGCTCGATCTTCACCCGCTGGATGAGGTTTTGCTCTTCACGCTCAACCAATTTTCACTGGTTCCCTTAATCCTATAAAAAAAGAAGGGAATTATTAAATTCCCTTCTTTTAGATTTTATATACTCCCAAAGAAACGTAGTCTATAAACCGAGCACGTCCTTAAGCGCTTTCTTTTGGGCATCATCCAGCGTTTTGATCTCGTCGATCGCCGGGCCGTCATACTTCTTGCCGCGATTTTCGGTGAAGTGACCCCAACCGGCTGCGCGCAGCAGCACCCAGGGAGCAATCCCTAATTTTTCGGCAGCTTTATAGGCGGCATTGATCAAATCCTGATGGGTTTTCGAATGCAGCACCTGGGCTTGTTTCTCCAGCGCCTGTTTGGCCTCGATCACTCTCAAATTTTGCGCCGGAGGTTTACTGACTCCTGCGGCAGGTTTGATCACGGGCTTTGCGGCAGGTTTTACTGGCGGCTTTGTCGTGCTTTTCAAAGTCGGCTTGGAGACGCCGGTGGCTTTGATTTCGGTGGGTTTGGCCGCGGTTTCCTGCTTGCCTGTCTTGGATACCGTCAATAAACCCTTCAACGCGTCTAGGATTTTTCCTGATTCTTTCTTTGGTTCAGTCATAATTCCTCCATTGGTTTTATACTTTCACTATAGCACATAACTTTTTATATTTCTACAAAATTCAATTTTTTTATATAATTTATACAATTCGTCGCAAAAAGGAACTGCATGAAAAGCTACCGCAAGGAACTTTGGATACAGATCGACCAGCGCCGCGGGCTGCTCAACATCACACCTGAGGTTAATGACTGTTTGAAGGAAAGCGGCATCCAGGAAGGTTTGTGTCTGGTGAACGCCATGAACATCACTGCCAGCGTTTTCATCAACGACGACGAAGAGGGATTGCACCAGGATTTTGACCGGTGGCTGGAAAAGCTCGCGCCGCACGAGCCTGTCTCAAGCTACTGGCATAATCTCAGCGGGGAAGATAACGCCGACGCGCACCTCAAGCGCAGCGTGATGGGTCGCGAGGTGGTGGCGGCGGTCACCAAGGGCAAACTGGATTTCGGTATCTGGGAGCAGATCTTTTATTTCGAGTTCGATGGCCGGCGCCGCAAGCACCTACTGGTGAAGATTATCGGGGAATAGGTCTTAACCACGGATGAACACTGATCAACACCGATAAAATGAAATCTTTTGATTTTCGCGGATAAGGATAAAGCGCCTTCCGTACCTCTACGATCAGCAATACTAAACGTTTACTGAAAGCCTTTACCAAAGTATTGTTTCCAAGCGATATCCTTCGTTGTTATCAGAAAATAATTCAGTCCATAAAGCATTAGTGCGTGGCGCAGGCGATGCAGGGGTCGAAGGCGCGCACCACGCGCCCGACGGCTTTTTCCAGCTCCAGGTTGACGCTGTCGGAGGTGATGTAGCGGTCGGCTGCCACGCGCAGCGCGCGTTCGATGGCCAGCATGTTATGCACGGTCGGGATGACAAATTCGCCCATGGCGATCTTTCCCTTTTCGATGACGTAGTGGTGGAACAGCGGGCCGCGCGGCGCTTCGACCAGGCCCCAGCCCT
>CALGUJ010000307.1 GCA_937902055.1 uncultured Pelolinea sp. | reverse complement strand
TAGATTTCCGGTATCCAGCACGTGCACGGGGATTAGTTTGATCCGTTCAGCCGCCAGCCTGGCCACGTCCACCGTGTTACTGAGCGTTTTGGATATGTGCAATGAAATGATCGCTTCCGCCCCGCTCTCGATGGCGCGATTGAATGCACCCAAGAATGCGTCGATCCCCGGCACGGCGGTGGTGGGAGGCTTCTTGAATCCGGGCAGTCCTTCGTAGAACTGCGCGCGGGTCATGTCGACTCCGTCCAGGTAACTCTCCTCGCCGATATTGATGTAAAGCGGCACCACCTGGATGCGGTGCTGCTCGACAACCTCCCGTGGAAGGTCGGCTGTGCTGTCTGTAACGATGGCTATTTTCATATCACTCTCCCTTTTTTTTCAGGGTCATCCGAATAATTCTCCTTGGATTGACCATGATCATTAATCCTATTTTAGTATATGACTTTTTTGTATTGTATATATTTATTTTATGAAGATTATCAGTAAAATATTAGAATAACGTGCAGCCATGAACGATTCCAGGATCATCTCCCTAACGCTAAACCCCGCCATTGACCTTACGTTTTCCGTTGAAGCTTTATCCGTATACGACAAAAACCTTGCCGATGAATCATCCACTTTCCTGGGGGGCAAGGGCATCAATGTCGCTTTTGCGCTGGGAAAATTGGGCGCCGCTTGCCTCGCTGCCGGTTTTGTCGGCCGCCGCGAACTGGCCTCCTACAGACGCAAACTGGCCGCGGTTTCGGTGGAATCGGATTTTGTGCCCGTCAATGGCCGCACGCGCGTCAATTACAAGGTGATGGATCGCAGCGTGAACAAGGACACCGAGTTTAACCAACCCGGTTTCACCGTTTCACCCGCAGCGCTTGCCGGCCTGGAGCGTGCCCTCTCCGCGCATGTACCATCCGCTGCCTGGCTGGCGCTCAGCGGCAGCTTGCCGCTGGGTGTGCCCGCTTCCATTTACGCCGATCTCATCCGGCTGGCTAATCAATCGGGCGTTAAAACCTGCCTGGATGCCTCCGGCCCGGCGCTGGCTGCCGGCCTGGCTGCCAAACCAACGCTGCTGCGCGTCAACCGCGCCGAACTGGAGCAAGCGCTGGGGCGGAATTTGGGCGATCAGGGATCGCTGGCGGCGGGCATGCAGGAATTGACTGCCAGCGGAGTCGATATAGCTGTCATTTCCCTGGGTAAGGATGGCGTGATCGGCAGCCACGGCCGGCAAACCTGGCTGGCGCGCGTGCCAACCGTCAAATCCCTCAGTCTGACCGGAGCGGGCGATACCCTCACAGCCGGCTGCCTGCATTGTCTGACGCGCGGGATGGCTTTCAATGAAATGCTGCGCTTCGGCAGCGCACTGGCCACCGCCAGTACCTTGAAAGCGGAACCGGGTGATTTCGATCCACGGGATTTTTTCGAAATTTTCGAAAAGACTGCTCTCCGGCAATTATGACGCGTAATAGCGCTTGATCACACGCAGCGCCCGCAAGGTCACCCATTTGCTGGGCGTTTTCTTTTCCTCAAAATCCACCAGCATCTTGCCATTGTAGGAATATTCCATCGGCCAGCGCCCCTGCGCGTCCTGTTTGCTGTAAACAAAATCGACCGCGTTTTTTAAGCGCCTGTCGCCGCTCAGTCCCAACCCCAGCAACGCCTCCAGGATCTGCAATACGTCGGTGATGTAAAAAACCGGGAACCCGAATTTGAACCAGGAGGAACTGGCTTTGGGCGCGTAGGGATGTGGATAACCCGCTGTGGCCGGGTCGACACTCAGCAAAAAATCCACGCAGGCGTCGATCGCTCTTTTCATCGCCGGGCTTCGGTCGGCCTCAGGGATCCTGGAGAGCGCCAGAGCCACTTTGACCGCACCCCACGCGCACGGCTGGTGGTCGTTGGCCGAGCAAAGGAAACCGGGTCCGCTGATCCCGCTGCGGTAATAACGGATTGGCGCGCTCACCCCTTCCGTGTCGGTATAAGGATCGTTTGTTACGCTGCATGCCATCCATTCAGCAGCTCTTCGCAGCCGCGCATCATCCCCCATTCCCAGGTCGCATACTGCCGCGCACAGGTTGCCTTGCAAGCAGTGGATCGCGCCTCCCGGCGTGGCCGACATGCTGAACCCGCCGTATGAACCGCGGGCATGTTCCAGGAGATATTCGCAGGCCTTTCGGATTTGCCCCACCTCCGCTTTCATGCCCATTTGGGCTAATAGCGATATCGTCCATACGATTGAAGCATATTTCGGATAATAGCCGGGGCCGGATTCCATCCAAAATCCCTCCGGCGCTTGTTGCGCCAGTATTTGCGGAACCGCTCCTGTTCGCAGCGCATCGCTGAAAGCATCGCGCATCTCCACATCCTGCTCGGTTTGGCCGATTAAATCCCGCAAAGCCAGGTAGCGTACCGCCGGCTTGTCTTCATCCTTTTCCAGCAGCCAATCCAGCGTTTCCGGTTTCACCTGATCCATCCACTCCATGATTCCTCCCGCACTCTCATTCCAGTATCCATCATTTCAACTGAAGGGGCAAGGTGGAAATTATCGGTAAATCTACCGTTTTTCTGGAATGATCTTTACAGAATCTTCACAATTCCAATAAATTCCCTTCACCCTGCGCCGGTATATTGAGCTTACACAAACAGAGGTGAAAAATGAACACGACACTAAAAACAATTTTAATCGCCGCCGCCTTGCTGCTGGTTGCCGCGGTTTTGGTGATGAGCGGGTTCCTGATCAGCCGGAACCGGATTCCCGCCTGGGATGGTATCGGCAGGTTCCGCGGCAGCCGGCAGGCCGATTCGGATGTTACCGGTTGGAACGCCCGGGCTTTTGGTCGCAGCTGGATGGGCGGCAGGATGATGGGCGGCTTTAATAATGGTTTCGCCGGACAGAACTTCCGCAAGGGCAGGGGCATGATGGGGTGGAACGCCGCCGATTCATTGACCAACGCCCAGCCCTTCAACATCGCTTCCGCCAAAACCGCCGTCGATGAATATCTCAACAATCTGGGAAATGACGATCTGGAATTGAAGGAAATCATGGTCTTCGATCAAAATGCCTACGCGGTGGTGATCGAAAAGAGCACCGGAACGGGAGCCATGGAACTGTTGGTCGATCCGGTTACGTTGAACGTCTTCCCTGAATACGGACCGCAGCATATGTGGAACGCCAAATACGGCATGCCGGGCGGACGCGGCGCCGGTTTCTCCAACGCGCGTGGCTGCGCAATGGGGTTCAATTCCAACGCGGCCGTTTCCCCGTCTTCTCAATCTGCCTTGACGTTGGATGAAGCTGCCCAAACCGCCGCGCAATACCTGGAGGTGAACCTGCAGAACGCGGAACTTGACCCGCATGGGCAGCCATTTTATGGCTACTTCACGTTCGATTACAGCGTCGATGGCCAAACCGCAGGCATGCTTAGCGTGAACAGCGCCAGCGGTCAGGTCTGGCCGCACACCTGGCACGGCCAATTCATCGAAGAATGGGAAGCTGAAGACAACGAATAAGCGCCTCGTTCGATTTATACTATAGAGGAGGAGCAATATCCTCCTCTGTGTTTTAAGGATGCCTAATGGGAAAAGCGAAAATCTTGGTGATCGACGATGAACCCGCCATACTGAACCTGGTCACGGCATACCTGCGTTCGGAGGGCTATGAGTTCAACACGGCCGGGGATGGACCTGCCGGTTTGAAAGCCTTTCGTGCTTTCAAACCCGACCTGGTGATTTTGGATATTATGCTGCCCGGTATGGATGGCATCGAGGTGCTCACGCAAATCCGCCGCGAATCGGAAGCTTACGTGATCATGTTGACCGCCAAATCAGAAGAACTGGATAAAGTCGTGGGTTTGTCGGTCGGGGCGGATGATTACCTGACCAAACCGTTCAGCCCGCGCGAATTAATGGCGCGCATCAAGGCTGCGCTGCGCCGATTGCAGAAACCTTCAACCGATTCGGAACGCAAAGTCATCACGCTGCCGCACGTGCGGATCGATGGCGGCAGCCGCCGGGTGTGGATCGATGATCAGGAAATCGAACTGACCTCCCTGGAATTCGATCTGCTTTCCATCCTGGCAGATCACCGTGGAATGGTACTCTCAAGGGAAAAATTGCTCGAGTTGGCCTGGGGTTACGATTATTTCGGCGACCTGCGCGTGGTGGATGTGCACATCGGGCACTTGCGTCAGAAAGTCGGCAGCCGCTTCATTGAAACAGTGCGCGGGGCAGGGTATCGCTTTGAAGACAAATAACCCCGGATTAATTCAGGTATTTAAAAGCCGCTGGATCTACAAGATCCTGGCTGCTTTCATTGCGGTGGTATTGATCGCCGGCGGGGCGCATGCCGTTGCCATGCGGCTTTCCATTGCGGCTGCTTTTGAACGCCATCTGGGCCGTATGAATGAAAATTATCAGGGTATGATGGGCGGCGGCAGCGGAATGCGCGGCGTCAACATGTATGAAAGTTTCACGGCCGCCGTGAATGATTCGCTGTGGATCTCCGCGCTGATCGCATTCATTATCTCCGTCCTGGCCGCCCTGTTGATCAGCCGCCTGATGACCAGACCCATCAACCGGCTAACTCGTGCCAGCCGCGCAATTGCCGGCGGCGATTACAGCCACCGCATTCCTTCGGATGAGATCTCCAGCGATGAGTTGGGCCTCCTGGCGCAGAGCTTCAACGGCATGGCGGAGAAGCTGGAAAGCATCGAAGCCATGCGCCGGCAATTGATCGGCGACATCAGCCACGAACTGCGCACGCCCCTGACCGCCATCAAGGGTTCCATGGAAGGGCTGATGGATGGCGTGCTTCCCGCCGATAAAAGCACCTATCAACAAATCTACCGCGAAACCGACCGCTTGCAGCGTCTGGTGGAGGACTTGCAGGAATTGACCCGTGTCGATAGCAGCGCGCTGCATTTGAATCGTAAAGCGGTAAAAGTCTCCGATCTGGTTCAAGCCGCCGTGGTTCCTTTGGAAAACACGTTCGCCATGAAAGGAGTCGCATTGAATTCACGGGTGGAAAACGGTTTGCCGCAGGTCGTGGTCGATAGCGACCGCATCCAGCAGGTGTTGCACAACCTGCTGGGCAATGCCCTGCATTTCACGCCTGAAGACGGTCATGTCGTGCTGGAAGTTCGCCGGGATGGAAACGCAGTGCGCTTCTCGGTTCAGGACGACGGCATTGGCATTGCCCCCGAGCATTTGCCTCACATTTTTGAACGCTTTTACCGCGCCGACAAGTCGCGTTCGCGCGCCGCAGGCGGCGGCAGCGGCATCGGCCTGACCATCGCCAAATCGCTGGTGGAAGCCCACGGTGGAAAACTTTGGGCGGTGAGTGAAGGGAAAAATCAGGGAAGTACCTTCCTGTTTACAATACCGGTAGAATGATATAATCTTCCTACAGATTTCGATCAATGAGTGGGTGTCAAGCCGCCGGATCCAATGATCTGGCGGTATCTCATTTAATAACCAGTAAAGGAAAAATATGGAAACAAAATTGTACGTCGGCAACCTGACATTTGACACAAACGAGGATGAACTGAATACGCTCTTCTCGGAAGCCGGAGAGGTGAAATCGGTTGTCTTGATTAAGGACAAGTTTTCCGGACAATCCAAAGGCTTTGGCTTCGTAGAAATGGGCAGCCAGGAAGCCATGCAGAATGCCATGAAAATGTTCAATTCCTACGAATACAAGGGTCGCCCTCTGAAAGTCGATGTTGCCAAACCAAAGGAAGATAATCGCCCGCAGTTCGATAATCGCTTCCGCCGCGGTGGCGGTGGTGGTGGCGG
>CALGUJ010000306.1 GCA_937902055.1 uncultured Pelolinea sp. | reverse complement strand
CGCTGGCGGCGTCGATCGACTGGCTCCATTCCGCCGGCAGTTCCAGCAGGCGGATCGTGTGGCCGGTTGGGGCTGTGTCAAAGATGACCACGTCGAAAACCAAAGCATCCTTTTCAGGAGCCTCGAGAAAGTCGGTGAAGCGGTCGAAAGCGGCAACTTCCGCGGTGCATGGGCCGCTCATCTGTTCTTCCATCACCTGCACAATTTGGGGTGGGAAGGCAGCGCGCAGGGGCGCCATGGCCCGGTCGATGTACTCCTGCGTAGCTTTATCGGGGTCGATCTCCATGGCCCACAGGTTGGCGATGCCCTGGATCGCGGTGATTTGGTGGCCTATCGACTGCTCAAAGACGTCTGCCAGGTTGGAGGCCGGGTCGGTGGTCACAATCAGGGTTTTCTGGCCCTGCTCTGCCAGCCGGACCGCGTGCGTGCAGGCCATCGAGGTCTTTCCGACCCCACCTTTGCCCGAGAAAAAGAGATAGGAAGTTGCCATATTACTTTCCACGATTCAACTTGCCCAAGATCTCAAAGATACCCGGATACTTCCCCTCGGCAACGATTTCACCCCGCACTACCACGATCGGCAACGCCGCCATCTCTTTCTCGCGCACCAGTCGCATTACTTGCGCGTTCCCTAGGAAGGCCTGAGGATTCGAGGCCATCTGGTAACGGGTCACCTGGTAGCCTTCCTGCTGCAGCCTCAAAATGGTTTCGTTGAGATCCAATAAGGTCTGGTCCAGGGTCGGCCCGCAAAGACCGGTTGGGCAGCACATGGGTGGATCGAAGATTTCAACATCTGGGCGAGTCCCTGGTTTTGAAAACGTGAAAGCGCGTTTGAAATTCTGACTATTTTCACTCATATTATTTCTATCTCCATTGAAGTATCAAGGCTAAAAAACGTTCAATCAGTACGTTTTTCGATGCCAAAGCGTAGGTTTTCAAATGCCTGTGGGCCACAAATAACGCGGCGGGATTGAATGCGATCTGGATCAATGAAGGCGTTAAAAGTTTGCCGGAAATCCTCAAATGCCTTCAAATTGATTGAGTAATATACCCATCGCGCATCCTTTGGATCCCGTTCGACATTGACTAGCCCCACTTCACGCAAAACACTCAGGTGGTGAGAAATCAGGTTTGGCGCAAGTTGTAGCGCATTCCCCAACTCGCAGTTACACTGCACCCCCTCAATGATCTGCTCCAGAAGCAGCAGTCGATTGGGTTCGGCGAGCACCTTCAGCCAGCGGGCTAAATCTGTCACCTGCTCTTTTGAGAATTCTGCATTATCCATGCGGTTCCTTTCTGGATATTTCAATCGCTATTGAATTATATCATCAATGACGTAACGAGGCACTTATTTTGGGGATATTTCTGAGTATATCGGCAGACGTGGATGGATATTTACAAAACAAACATGCTGGGATTTATTTCTTCTGCCCAGGCAAGTATGCCGCCATGCAAATTGGAGATGCGCGAATAGCCAGCCTGCAATAATACTTCTACAGCGCGTGCTGAACGCACCCCGTTGCGACAGAACACCACCCATTCAACAGAGGGATCCAACTCGTCCAGGCATGTTTGCAGCCGGGCTAATGGGATTACTTTTGCACCAGTAAGCTGTGAAAATTGTCCTTCCAGCTCCTCGCGGACATCCAGCAGGTGAACCGCCTCACCCCGATCCAGCCGCGCTGCCAGCTCCCGTACGCTAATCTCCGGGATGCCCAACGGTGTGTGTACGCCGCGGGTTGGAACGCCACAAAACTGTTCGTAATCGATCAGATGAGTCACCTGTGGGTTGGGTCCGCAAATCTTACAGTTCGGGTTCTTGCGCAGCTGAACCGTATGAAAGGTCAAATCCAGTGCATCATAGAGCAGCAGGCGACCGATCAGCGGCTCACCGATGCCCAGGATTATTTTGATCACCTCCGTGCCCTGGAGTGTCCCAACCGTGCCTGGGAGTACGCCAAACACACCACCCTCCGCACAAGTAGGAACCGACCCAGGCGGGGGCGGTTCTGGAAACAGGCAGCGGTAGCACGGCCCGCTGCGCGCATCAAAAACACTGACCTGGCCCTCAAATCGAAAGATCGAACCGTATACATATGGCCTGCCGGTCAATACACACAAATCGTTGATCAGGTAACGCGTTGGGAAATTATCCGTGCCATCCACAAGGATATCGTAACCGCCAGCGATTTGCTCCGCATTTTCAGCGCTGAAAACCTCATTATAAGCATCGACCTGAATGTGGGGGTTGAGATCAAGCATTCGCTGACGCGCCGACTCCACCTTGAGCTTGCCCACCCGGCTGGTATCGTGAATGACCTGGCGCTGCAAGTTCGAACAATCCACAACGTCATAATCGACAATACCAATATGCCCAATACCTGCCGCAGCCAGATACAGGCCCAGAGGCGAACCGAGCCCGCCAGAGCCCACCAGCAGTACGGAAGCGTCCTTGAGCTTGCGCTGACCAGTAAGCCCGACTTCCGGGATCAGCAGATGGCGCGAATACCGGATCATTTCCTCTTGGGAGAGTTGTGGCAGCATGAATCACCTCAGCAAGAGATTATCGCACAGCTCATTAAAAAACAGTATGCACCGCTCCGAATTTAGTTTTCGCTTGCCGGCTTCATTGCGGTAACAATCTCGGACGGTGCTTTACCGCCCAGATACGTCCGCCGCACTTGATGAAAGCCCGCTCGCAAGGTCAGATCTTCCATCAATACTGGCCGGCAGCCGCCCATCAGGTACAAAACAAGCTTTGGTGGCAGGAACTGGTAAAGCCTCTCTCGAAATAAAACGGTCTCTTGATCTGCCTTGCTCATGTTAAGCAAAATCATCCGTCCCCCCGGCTTGAGCAACCGTTTGAACTCCGCCAGGATACCCGGCATCTCCTCTTCAGGGATGAGATCGAGCATATAGCCATTGTAGAGGACATCGAAGGTTTTGGATGAATACGGTATCTGGGTGGCACTGCCTTCTTTCAATACAAACTGGGAAAACCCACTTGATCGTAGGCGCTGCTCGGTGAGGGCCAGCATACTGGTCGAGATGTCCATACCAGAAAAGACGGCCTCTTTTCCGACCCGCCTGGCGATTTCTACAGCAGTGAGCCCAGGGCCAACGGCCACCTCCAGGACTTTCTCACCTGGCTGGAGGTTAGCCTGTTCCAATGCCTCCAAGTGGTATTCCCATTCCATTGGGGCGACGGTTTTGCTGTAAATCCAGCCCCGTCGGTTGTAGGCCTGTTTGATGGTCTGCGGTTGGTATTCGTGAGCCTTTATCATCGTTGTTTCCTCTCGATTAATTGACTTATTGGTTTGAGATCACGCTTAATCTGCGGCTGCTCGCTGGTAGCAGCCGATCCGAACCGGCCGACCAGAACGCACCGCTCCATTTTTCCTGGAACAGCCGAGTGCAAAGAAGGCTAGCAGGACACCGACCAGGGTAAACCCGGCAGCAACCCGGAAGATATCGAGCGGTGGCATCCACTGGCTCGCGATCACCACCCCCATGGGTCCAAGAATTCCGCCCATCGCCGCGGCCGACTCTTTGAGCCCCATCACGCGGGAACGATTAGTCTCTCTTGTCAGATCCAGGTAGGCAGCGCTGAGCGCCGGGGAAATCAGCGCCCCACCAACGCCACCAAAAACACCTGCCAGAACCAACAGCCAGAACTCATTCGCCAGGGTCAGACCCAGGTAGAAGATGATTTTGAAGATAAAACCGAGGACAATCAGCGGCCGGCGGCCAAAGCGGTCGCTGAGCCGGCCCAGCCCAAACTGACCTGCCACAAATGACAATCCATACAGGCTGACAATCAGGCCGAACTGGCTGGAGGTGTAGTGCAGCCCCTGGTAGGCATACACGGCCAGCTGCGGCTCGACAAAGGCAAAGATGGACACCTCAAGGAAATCTAACACCAGCAGCGGCAGGATGCGAAAATCAACATTGAACCAGGTCCTTGGGTCGGGAAGCTTCCGGTCTATTGCTGGTGCAGGTTCTTTGTCGGGCGATATCTGCCTGCGCGTTTCGGGTACCAATATCAGGGTAGCCAATAAACCAACCGCGGCCAGGATGGCAGAGACGGTAAACGGCGCTGCAAATCCTCCCTGATCGTATAGAAAGCCGCCCAGCGCCGGGCCAAAAATAAATCCCGCGCCATAGCTGCCCATCAATAGACCTACCCACCGCGCCCGCTGGGTATCGGGTACCGCGTCCGCCACAAAGCTGATCGAGGCTGGCAGCAGGCCAGCCGTGACCGCGCCCTGAGCCATGCGGATCAGGACATACCCAGAAGATGAATTGACCAGTAGAAAGCCCAGGTTGGCCAGCGCCACACCTGCCAGCGCAGTGAGGATGACCGGGCGTCGGCCGACCCGGTCAGCCAGTGAACCCAGAATCGGCGCCATAATCAGCTGCCCGATGGCAAAGGCGATTGCCATGTAACCCAGGGTTTCCACCCCGGCCCCCAGCTCGCCTAACCGTTTGGCAAAGATGGGCATCACGATGCCGTAGCCTGTCTCCATCAGCATCACGCTGCCAGCTAAGAGGAGGATGGCCCGGCGAGCCTGGCGATCCATTATGCGTGGTTGAATAGGTTGATCCATTTCCTTTCTTTCGTTTCCTATTAATCCTCAACTGGCTTTGGCCAGAATGACTTCCGAAGGGAAAAAGAACTGCTGCTGGTATTCCCTGACCATCACCCTAAACCCGGCCTGTCCAAGTGGACCAGCCAGTTTTACGCCGCGGCAGCCGCCCACCAGCGCCGGTGACTGGCGGTAAATCCACTCATAGAAGTGGCTGCCCCAGCGTTCTCCTTCCGTCATATTGATTAGCACAAGCCGGCCGTCTGGTTTCAGCACGCGTTTGAATTCGGCTAGAAGCTGAGGAACAGCAGTATTGGGCATCAGGTCAAACATATAGCCATTGATGAGCAGAT
The DNA here is from genome assembly GCA_937902055.1 of uncultured Pelolinea sp. GTDB lineage: Bacteria > Chloroflexota > Anaerolineae > Anaerolineales > Anaerolineaceae > Pelolinea. The sequence goes on along the minus strand of CALGUJ010000306.1, from coordinate 982 downwards.
CAAAAGTTCCCGATGGGTACGAGATCTCGAACGCGCTGCCCTGTTTCAGTTCCACCTGCGCCCGGGTATCCTTCAGCTTGGCCTGCGCTTTTTGCAGCATCCCTTCGGAAATATCAATCGCCGCGGTCATGCCGGTTGGATTTCGGCGGACGATCTCCGTCAGAATCATACCGGTGCCGGCGGCGACATCTAAAATCCGTTCCCCATCCCGAATATCCGCCAATTCAATCCCCCGCTGGCGGGCACGGGTCTCAGTCAGCGTTCCCCACAGGTCATAAACCCGCGCGATCCGGTTGTATACATTCCGCACTTCCTTTTGTGATAAACGAGCATCCACACCGGTTGAAGCATTCATGATCTTGGTCTCCTAATTATTCTTGCTATTAGCAAAATTTGTATATTACAACCATTTCCACAAAAAAAGAGACGAATTTATGGTTCCGTCGATGGAAAGCAGCACTGCAGAGCATTCATAATCGCCCCATTCAACCGTTCCAGGCTTTGAATGACCTGCGCTCGCTCACCCTCTGGAATTGCCTCCATGACACTCGAAAAGAACCACTGCAGCGTCTCATGCAGCTGCCGTTTGGCCCGAATGCCATCGTCCGTCAGGTGTACCCGCACCACCCGCCGGTCTTCCGCATCCGGGTAGCGATCCACCAGACCTTTTTTGACCAGCGGATCGACCGTCCGAGTCATCGTGCTACCTGCCAGCTTCATCTTCAGGCTCAGATCATTCATGGAAATGCTCTCGCCGTCTGGCATGGCCAGCAATGTGTAGCCTTGCGAACCGGTAATGTTGAGATTTTCGGTACAGACCCGATCCAGCAGCCCGGCATAACGGACCAGATCATTGGTTAACCGTTGAAGCGTTTCAGCGAACAGAAGTTGAAAAGAGTCTTTATCCATAATAGATTACTTGTATATCCTATAATTTGTATTATACAAATAATTTCAAGAATGTCAATAAGGCATACCCACT
>CALGUJ010000305.1 GCA_937902055.1 uncultured Pelolinea sp. | reverse complement strand
ATCTCCGTGATCGTCCAGGGCGTGCTGATCGGTCAATTGACGAAACGTTTTCGTGAGAATTGGCTGATCATCACCGGTCTGTGGGTGATGGCGTTGTCGCTGCTCGCCTGGGGATTTACCACAAAGCTCTGGCTGCTGCTGGTGGTGATCCTAACCCTGGGGTTGGCCGGTGGCGTGCTCAACACCGTGCTTCAAAGCACCATCAGCAAATCTGTCCACCGCGATGAAGTGGGCGGCATCCTCGGGATTGCCGGTTCGCTCGAAGCCTTCACCCGTGTCATCGCGCCTTCCGCCGGCGGGGTGCTGCTGCAAAACCTGGGCATCTGGGCGCCGGGCGTGTTCAGCGCAGTAATGCTGGGTTGGGCGGTTGCGTTTGCCTACCGCCGTATTATCCTGCCATCCGCTCAGGAACGACGGCTGGCAGAAGCAGGGTCAACGCAAGGGTAAACACCGGTGGGGATATGAAATACAATTTTCATATTCCCACTTCCATTAAAAAGCCTGGAGATAGCAGAAGATGATTCGCAACCAATGGTTCGTGGTATTAGAGTCGAATGAAGTAAAAACCCAGCCGGTGGGCGTGACGCGCCTGGGCGAAAAAATGGTTTTCTGGCGCGATCAATCCGGCCAGGTGTATGCCGCCGCGGATCGCTGCCCGCATCGCGGCGTGGCTTTCAGCGCTGGGAAATTGCAGTCCGATCACTTGCAGTGCCCCTTTCATGGCTTCGAGTTTGATGGGTCAGGAAAATGCGTGCTGGTTCCGGCCAATGGGCGGAACGGCGCGGTTCCCAATGCCCTGCGCCTGAAAACATACCCAACGTATGAAGCGCACGGCTTCATCTGGATCTGGTGGGGATCACCTGCCCCTGCCGATTTACCAAAGCCGGAATTCTTCGAGAACCTGGACGATAGCTATCTATACAGTACCGCCCGCGATCCCTGGAACGCGCATTATTCGCGCGTTATTGAAAACCAACTGGATGTTGTCCATCTGCCTTTTATCCACGGCAACACCATCGGACGCGGCAACCGCACCGTGGTCGACGGCCCGGTGGTGGAATGGAATGGCGACAGGATGATCTACACCTACGTGTATAACCGGGTGGACGACGGCAAGCCCCCTCGAAGAAGCAGCGAGCTTTCGAAAAAGCCAGCCGGAAGCCAGCACCTGGAGTTCATCTTCCCAAACCTGTGGCAGAACTATATCAACGAAAAGGTGAGCATCCTGGGGGCATTTGTCCCGGTGGATGAAGAACACACCATCCTTTATCTCCGGTTCTACCAGCGCTTCATGCGCGTGCCGCTGTTGGGCCAACTGGTGACCCGCCTGGCCGTTCCATCGAACGTGTACATCGCCCACGAAGACCGTCGGGTGGTGATCACTCAGGAACCCAAGGCCAGCGGCCTGAAAATTGGTGAAGTCCTCATCCCGGGAGACCTGCCGATCATCGAATACCGCCGCAAACGCGCCGCCCTCCAAGACCTGGCAAAGCAATCGTAATCAACGCAGTCACTCCTGCAAAAATCGTCATTTCAGCCACGTTATAGGTAATTCACCTCGGATACAGGCCGGATGCCAGTTCTGTTTCCGCGTTACTTCGTGATTCTTTTCGTGAGCACGCTTCCCGCCGGATCAAAACATAACCCGGTTTGGTAACGGAGATGATATTGAGTGAAGTAGATCGTAATGAGGCATCACCCACCATCATGCCACTGTTGTTGATGGCCACTGCGTTAACGGCGTCATAACTTGTCGGTCTATCACCAACCTGGTGTTTTGCAACGGCATGAACGATCAAACAAGTAAATACAAATTCGGATATAATCAAATACGTATCCACCAGTGATTAATAAATCGATCGTAAATTATGCCGGCTACGCGTTTATGCGCCAGCCGGGCCTGACTGAATCCTGTTTGTTGGACCGGTCACATGTTGTCCTCGCAATTGCTGACAACCAAACTTTTCCCCCCACCGCCCCGGAGGGGTCATGTCATCCGTTCGCGCCTGGTGGAACGGCTGAACGCCGGCCTCCAGGACGGCCGGCGCGTCCTCCTGGTTTCCGCGGCCGCCGGATTTGGCAAAACCACCCTGGTGAGTGCGTGGATAACGCAAGCGGAGTTGCGCTCGTCCGTCGCCTGGATCTCACTGGATGAGGGTGACAACGATCCAATCCGTTTTCTATCATATTTGATCGCCGCCCTGCAGCAGATCGATCCGCATATCGGCGGCGCGGTGCTCCCCGTCATACAGTCGCCCCAGCCGCCGCAATGGACCGAACTGGTGGTGCAGCTGATCAACCAGATTGCCTGCGCTGGGAATCCGGTTGTGCTCGTCCTGGATGATTATCACCTCATCACTTCCCAGGTGGTGCACCAGGTCGCCATGATGCTGATCGAGCACCAGCCGGCCCACATGCACACCGTCATTTTGACCCGCGAGGACCCACCCCTGCCCCTGCCCAAAATGCGCGCGCGCGGCCAGGTGACCGAGCTCCGCGAGCGCGACTTGCGCTTCACACTCCCGGAAGCAGAAGCCTTCCTGGTGGAGGCGATGGGCCTGACCCTCTCATCCGATGAAGTGGCAAAGCTGAAAGAGCGCACGGAAGGTTGGGCAGCCGGGATGCAATTGGCCGCGCTGGCATTGGAAGAATACGCCAGCGAACCAGAACGGCGCGCATTCATCGACGCTTTTACCGG
>CALGUJ010000304.1 GCA_937902055.1 uncultured Pelolinea sp. | reverse complement strand
CCGCGGCTTCGTCGATCACCGGTGACGTTCCGGTCACGCAAATATCGCGATCGTAGAATTCGCGCCGTGCACTGTTGCGTTTGATGCGCGGCACATGCAGCCCCATCAACAGGTTGTCTTCCAATTCCACCTTGATTTCATGTTTCTTGCCGTTGGCCGCCGACCGCACGCCCGCCGCGCCCACCAGCGCTTCGGCCTTGGCCAGCGAGCGGCGAGACTGCGCCGTGAGGTTCTGTAATTTGTCCGCCAGGCTCACCACTTCATCCTGCAGGCGCAGGATCTCCTGCATCAACGCCAGGCGTTTTTTATCCAGCAGATCGTAACCCGCGCGGGTCAACTCGATCTGCTGTTTGCGCGATAACAGTTCGTTGCGGGTGGTGGAAACGTTGGAGACATCAGCCATGTTACTTCCTCATATATCTGCGGATGTATGCCTCGGGTATGCGCTTGAGGTATTGCGCCGGAATGGTCGAGAGCAAGTCCCAGGATAAATCAAGCGTCTCCTGAATGGTGCGGTTGGAATGCCCCTGCCCGACGTATTCTTTTTCGAAGCGCTTGGCGAATTCCAGCACGCGGCGGTCCTGTTCGGAGAGCGACCCCTCGCCGATAATGGTGACCAGTTTTTCCAGGTCGCGGCCTTCGGCGTAAAAAGCATAGATCTGATCGGCCACGCTGCGATGATCCTCGCGGGTATGCCCTTCGCCGATAGCCGCGTTCATCAGGCGGGAAAGCGACGGCAGCACGTCGATGGGCGGGTAGACGCCCTTTTGATTGAGTGAGCGGTTCAGCACGATCTGCCCCTCGGTGATGTAACCGGTCAAATCCGGGATGGGATGCGTGATGTCGTCATCCGGCATGGACAGCAGGATCAACTGCGTCACCGAACCCGGATGGCCTTCGATGCGCCCGGCGCGTTCGTAGAGACTGGCCAGGTCGGAATACATGTAGCCCGGGTAGCCGCGCCGCGCGGGTAATTCCTCGCGCGCCACCGATAGCTCGCGTAGGGCTTCGCAATAATTGGTGATGTCGGTCATGATCACCAGCACGTGCAGGCCGTGTTCGTAAGCCAGGTATTCCGCCGCGGTCAACGCCGCGCGCGGGGTGATGATGCGTTCAATGGTCGGGTCGTCGGCATGGTTCAGGAAAACCACGGTGCGTTCCAGCGCGCCGCTGGAGCGGAATTGGTCGATGAAATATGAAGATTCGCGATGGGTGATGCCGATGGCGGCGAACACCACCGCGAAAGGTTCATCCTGGTCGCCGCTGCCGCTGATCACGCGCGCCTGCGAAGCGATCTGCGCCGCCAGTTCGTTGCCGGGCAAGCCGGAACCGGAAAAGATCGGCAGCTTTTGGCCGCGCGCCAGCGAGTTCAACCCGTCGATGGATGAAATACCGGTCTGGATGAATTCGCTCGGTTCGATGCGCACGGCGGGGTTCAGCGGCTTGCCGTTGATGTCCTCCAGCTTTTCCGGCAGGATGGCCGGGCCGCCGTCGATGGGGTTGCCTAACCCGTCCAGGATGCGCCCCAACATGGAATGCGAAACGTTCAGGCGGATCACGTCGCCGGAAAAGCGCACCCGCGTGCGGGTGATATCCAGGCCTTCCGTCGACAAAAACAACTGGATGACGGCGATATTGTTGTCGATCTCCAGCACCCTGCCCACGCGCGTGTGGCCCGCCGGGTCGACCACCTCGACCATTTCATCGAAAGCCACGTCGGACACCCGCTCAACAAAGATCAAGGGCCCGCGGATCTGGCTGACGGTGCGGAATTCCTTGGTTAACAGGCGTTTGATGGGTTCATCCTCGTGCATTGCTTCTCTCCAGTTTTTCACTGATCCGGCTGATCTCGGTATCGATGTCCTCCAGCAAGTATTGCAGCCGTTCCACGATGGTTTCCGCTTTTTGTTCCTTCATGCGGGCAATTTTTTGCAATACCTGGGCATTTTCCAGATCTTGCAGGCTGATCCCCTTTTGCAGCGCTTGCTGGGCTGTTTCGTGGAAATGCAAAATAACTTTCATCATCCAGTAGGATTTCACCAGCGGGCAGAACGCGTCCACGCCGAAGGTGGCGGACTGCTGCAGTAAATCTTCGCGTAAAATGCGCGAAACCAGCAAGGTTTCCCTTTCCAGTTCGGATAGCGCATCCTGGCCGATCAGTTGAACCACTTGCTGCAATTCGTGTTCACGCCCGAGGATGGATTGGGTTTCTTTCATTAAAACCACAAAATCGTCGGCGACTTCTTCCAGGTACCAGTGCGAAAGGTCGACCAGTGAGAAACTCTTGGTCCAGTTGATGGCCGGGAAATGGCGCCGGCGGGACAATTCGTAATCCAGGGCCCAAAAAACGCCGGCAATGCGCATGGAACTCTGCGTGATGGGGTCTGAAAAATCGCCGCCGGGTGGCGAAACCGCCCCAACCAGGGAAATGGATCCATCGCGTTCCTTCCCGGATGCATCGGCCTTGCCGCCCAGGCAGCTCACGTGGCCGGCACGCTCGTAAAATTCAGCCAATCGTGAAGCCAGGTAAGCCGGGTAGCCTTCTTCGCCGGGAATTTCCTCGAGGCGGCTGGAAACCTCGCGCAGGGCTTCACCCCAGCGGGAAGTCGAATCCGCCAGCATCAGCACGTGATAGCCCATATCGCGGTAGTATTCGCCGATGGTAATTCCCAAATAGATGCTGGCTTCGCGCGCCGCCACCGGCATATTGGAGGTGTTGGCGATCAAAACCGTGCGGTTGATCAACGGAATGCCGGAGGAACGGTCCTCCAGTTTGGGAAGTTCATTCAACACGTCGGTCATCTCGTTGCCGCGCTCGCCGCAGCCCACGTAAACCACCACGTCCACTTCCGACCAACGCGCCAGCGATTGCTGGATAACTGTCTTGCCCGTGCCGAAGCCGCCGGGAATAATGGCGGATCCGCCCTTGGGGATGGGGAAGAGCAGATCGATCACGCGTTTACCCGTTACTAAAGGTTCATTTAGATCCAGGCGTTTTCGATACGGGCGCGCCATGCGCACCGGCCAGTTATTGGCCATGAAAACCGGTTGAGTTTCTTTTTGATCGTTCTCGATGAGCGCCACATGATCTTTTAAAGTCAACGAGCCGGAGCGGATTTCCACAATCCTTCCGGACATGCCCTTCGGGAGCATCACGCGGTGCTCGATGCTTTGCGTTTCCGGGATGGTGCCCAGGATCATCCCCGCTGAAACCAGGTCGCCTTCTTTTACGACGGGGGTGAAATCCCAGACCTTGTCCATGGAAAGCGGGCTTTCGCTGATGCCTCTGCCTAGGAAGCCGCCTTCTTTCTTCGCCAGGGTGGTCAACGGGCGCTGCAGCCCGTCGAAAATCTGGCCCATCAAGCCGGGGCCGAGCGAAGCCACCAGCGGTTCGCCGGTATTGAAGATCGGTTCGCCCATGCGCAGCCCGGAGGTATCCTCATAAACCTGGATGGTGACCTGGTCGGCGTTCAGGCGGATCACCTCGCCCACCAGCTTCTCCTCGCCCACCAGCACCATGTCGTGCAGGCGGATTTCCTGAAAACCCGTCGCGCCGACGACGGGCCCGGCAATCCGGTTCACTCTGCCATTATGCTTGATGTTTTCATCCATTTGTTTCACCTTTAAATCGGATCTGCACGCCCGTGGCATGGCGGATCATTTCGTAAATTTGTTTTCTGCGCGCGTTTTCCCCGCCGGACATTACCCGATCGGGAATGGTGACCAGCATCAAGTCATCGGAAGCATACACTTTATTGACCAGGTCTTTATCCAGCCTAGAGAAAAGCCCATCGTCCAGAGCCAACAGCACCTGTTCCCTGCCCTTCAACCACGATTTGATCAAACCCTCGACCGTTTCGATGTCATCCACACCAATCGCGTCCACTCCGGCCAGCCGAAATCCGTCAACCTGGTCCGATTTGGTAATTACAATCATCTTGTTCATTGGACTCTTTCCAAATTTTCCTTGATGTAGGCCGGGTCAAAGCTGGACTGAATTCCTTTCGCGATCCAGCGGATATTGCGGATCTCGCTGCGTTTCATCGCCGCGTAGCCGAACGGAACTCCGATTCCCAGAGGATATTGCTTCGGCAATCTCACCATCCAGTTCAGTTGATATTGCCGCATCTGGTTTTCAAATTCGCTCAGGTAATGCGTCTGAGTGTATTGAGCCAGCCCGCGCAAGAGATGCCCGCCGTAACGCGTGCTGGTCAATGACTGGATCACTTCTTCCACGTTCGCCATTTTGCCAAGCGTGGTCAATTTTTTCTCGGAAATTGACCCCTGGGCAACGAAATATTCCTGCACATTCCCGCCCAGTTTGTCGTAAGCCTCGGAGGAATTCACAAACCGCAGGACGTTATTCAAATTGACAATGTCCGCTTCGATTGAATAATACTCGTTGATAATGCGATGTTCCTCCGTCCGCCCGTCGGATTCCTTCAGGATAAACCTGAAAAACCATTTCTCCAGCGCCAATTCAATACGCGCGGCCGTCAGATCCTGGCGTCTGGATTTCAATTCCAACAATGGTTTTGCCACCGGCAATTGGTATACGACGATGCGGCTGATCGCATCGTTAACGTCCTTGGATTTCGCGATCTGCAGCATCACCGCTTCAGGCAAGGTGCCCAGGGGCAGCAAAGAATTGGCGATGTCTTCCAGTCGAACCTCATGCGCCAGTCCACGCAGGATTGCCTTGATATTCAGCAGGTCGTTGCGCTCGAAAATTCCGTTGATGGCTTTCCCTGCGGAACCATTGTAGAAGCGCTGGAGATCAGCGACGATCCCGCGCAACTCGCGCCGCATGGCTTCCGCCACACAGGAATATCCGTGGGCGTAGGTCAAGGCTGTCTCGATGGATTCCTGATAAGGGGTCTTGGTGAGAGCGGAAATAAGGCTATCGATCGAGGTTAAATCAGCAAATGCCTCCAGCGTCTCGATGCTTTGGAGACGGGAGATCCTTGCCCGCAAGCGTGTATTGCCGTAATCATAAAGCGCCATTTTTTAATTTAACTGGATGAACACTTACTCTCAAAAAAGATCGATAATTTCTGTTTGATGGTAGGCAGAGCATGGTCGAGGCGGGAATCCAGCGTATTTAACGTGAAGACTTTACCATCTTCGGTTTCGGCATTGCAGCCTCCCGTGCATTGCAGGTCGAATTGAACCATGATCGGCTGGTCATATTTTTTTACGATGCTTTCCGCCAGCGCCCGATCGCGGGCATCAAAATGCAGAATAATCCTTTGCCCTTTCAGTTTGGATGGTTCAATGAAATCCAGGGCTTCGGCGGTGAGTTTTTCGAGAATTTCCGCATAATCACCGCGTTTGCGCACATCCGGCATGCGTTCTTTCACCTTGCCCATCACCGCTTCGATCAGGTTCTGCCGTGCGTCCGCGTGGATTTGCAGCGCCTGAATCAACGCCTGTTGCTCGATCAAGGCTTGTTCACGATTCAGGCGCGCTTTTCCGTCCGCCAGGATGCGTTTTTTCTGGGTCTCGGCGTCGGTTTGCGCTTTGGATAAGATATCGGAGGCCTGCCGGTCCGCTTCCTGTTCGATCAGGGCAACTTGCTGCCGGCCGGCTTTCCGGATGCCATCCAGGATGGCTTCGAGCTCCATTTCTTAGCCCAATAGAATGATTGCCGCAACTGCGAAGCCGAGGATGACCAGGGTTTCCGGAATGGCGACCAAGATGATGATCGAACCGATCAATTCCGGTTTTTCCGCGATCGCCCCGACGCCCGCTGAACCGATCGCGCGCTGCGCCATGGCGGTTGCCATCGCGGTAATGCTGATTGCCAGTGCGGCTGCTAATGCCATAATTGCTTGATCCATTTTTAATAACTCCTTAGTTAATTTGCATTTTGTTGGTCGGCGGTGTGAAAACCACATTGATCCGTTTTCTGAATGGCGTGAAAGAGGATTGCCCGCCCTCGTAAAACTTGCGGAAAAACTCGACGTATTGAAGACGGAGGCTTTGAATGGTCGGGCTGAGCATGCCCATGACCAGGTTCAGGGCATGGATCAGCACCGCGATGATCAGGCCCGCCACCATGCTGCCTCCAATATCGCTCAAGTCATTGGCTACCTTGGCCAGGAAAACCGAAGCCAGGCCCAGAGCCGCCAACCTCAGGTAGGAAAGGATATTCCCAATCACGCCGACGAATTCGATCGGGCCCATGATGATGCCCGTCCCGCCCATCGAAAAAGACAACGAAATCAGGCCGACCACCAGGACAATCCAGCCCGCCAGGTAAAATCCATTGGGCAGGATTTTGGTGAGCGAACCGGCCAGGAATAAAATTCCCAGCAATCCGACGAATGTTCCGGCTTTCTCCATAAAATGGTTGCGGCTTTTATGCACCAGGGCGTTCCACATGCCAATCAACAACCCCAGCAGGATATGGCCGACGCCCACGGCAATGGCCATCACCAGCAGTGTGGTGAAATTGCTGGCATCCGAGCGGCTGATCCAAAGCGGTTTCAGGCCGATCTTTTCACCCAGCGTTCCCAGGAACTCACCATAAAGAAAGCCAAACAGGATCGACCAGATCGAACCGATCTTCAGCGCGCGCATGAAATCACTGATCAAACCCGCTTTGACCTTGCGCGTGGCGAGCAGGGAAATGATCAACATCAAAGCGCCGTAACCGATATCCCCCACCATCATCCCGAAAAACAACGGCATAAAAAAGGCAACCAGTTTACTGGGATCGACGTCGCTATATTTGGGGACCGCGCGCATTTTGACGAAATCTTCGAAGGGCTCAACCGCTTGCGGGTTGCGCATTTCCACCGGGATTTTGTCCTTTAAATCCCTGGGGATGTCGATCACATTCACGGTCACCGCCTGGCCGAAGTGGGTTTGGAATAGCTTGCGCAGCTCATCCAATTTGTCAGCCGGAACCCAACCGAAAATGGTGAAGGTATATTCCGTTTCGCCCATTTTCGTGTAAGCCTCGAATTCGTCAACGCGGTCGCGGCAAACCAACTGCCAGGTTCGCAGCCGCGGCAGCCATTGAATGGCTATGCGGCGCAAACGGTCGTCGATCTCGTCCAATTCCTGATGATTCAACTCGACCTTTTTTTCAATATGCCGTAAAGCGTCTTCAGTCGACAGATAGGCGTATTCTTCCGGCAAAACCAATTGGGTGACCTTTTCATTTTTCATGAAAGTTTCAACCTGGGAAATCAATTCGAGCGGGAAGATACCCACCACCGCGTTGGTCGATTCCCCCACCTTCACGGATACCAGTTCGAACTTGCCGCGGGTGAGCAACTTCAGTTGCTGCGCCAGCAAGTTCATATCGCGCATTTGTGAAGAATTTACCAGGGCGCGGATGGAAGCATTGCCGGATTTTTTCGCCGATTGCGGGAGGAGCGGAGCGATCACAGTCAGCATGTCGTTGTATTTGGATAGGGAGATCAGTTCATCCTGCAAACTTTTCTTACGGTTGTTCAAATACTGAACCTGCGCGGTAACATCGCTGACTTTGGAGTGAATGAACAAGATATCATCGTCCTTGGTCAAGGGGGCTTGCGTCTGCGATTGATTCAACGTCGCAAAAAGTTCGATCAAACCGTTGATGCTGGCAATCAGGATATCCACCTCTTCCCGTTCGCTCTGCTGCGTCTCGGTCAGGGCGAGCGGCTGCACCATCGCGTCCGAAATCGTACGCACATCATCCAATTGCATATTCCCGAAAGAATGCAGCAGCGGAACCACCCTGTCCAGGTGTTCTTTTAAACCCCAGATCTGGACGCGATCCATTTCAAGGATCATTCTGCCTCCCGGCTGTTAGACGGTCCCAAAATCAATTGAAGCACATAATCCGCAGCCTGGTCTTCGAATTGTCTGCCGGCTTTGATGAATTGATCGGCTTCCACGGCGGCTGTCTTTACCCGTTCATCCAGCGCAGCCCGTGATACATGAATCCCCTCCGAAATCGCCCGATCTCTCTCAGCTCGGGCTCCCTCGATAATTTGAGATTTCAAGCCGGCAGTCTCTTCCTGGGCAGAGTCAATTTTCTTTTCCGATTTTTCCTTTGCCGCAGAGATTTTCTCCGCCACCTCGATCTCCAATTGCAGGATCATCTCCAGAGATTGTTGAGGCTTGACCTCGCTATTGTTATCAATTTCAATAGATTTCATTTACAAACAATCCAAATAATAAATATTAAATGACCTTTTATACTAATCCCGTTATTTTCAAAAGTCAACCGCTCTTCTTCCCGCCGGACACATCCGTGCAAATATTTTGTATATACTATTGAGCGCTTTTTCGGAAGTATAATGGGCGCACTTTTACATACAATAATACTACCAATCCGTTGTAAATATGTTAACGAGGTATAAATGAACGAATATGATGTTGTAATCATCGGCGCGGGCCCGGGCGGTTATGTGTGCGCTGTGCGGGCATCGCAAAACGGTTTGAAAACAGCCATCATCGACAAAAAATGGCTGGGCGGCGTATGCCTGAACGTTGGCTGCGTGCCTTCCAAGGCTTTACTGAAAAATGCCGAGTTGGCGCATACGCTGCGTGAACGAGCGGAGGAGTTCGGCATTTCCTTCGATAACCTGAAACTCGATTACGCTTCGGCGGTCAAACGCAGCCGTGGAGTTTCGCAAAGGCTCACGCGCGGCGTGGCTTTCCTGATGAAAAAGAATAACGTGGATGTCTTCATGGGTGAAGCCAAAGTCGGCGCGGACAAGAAAATCACGGTCACCGACAGCGAAGGGAAAACCCAGC
>CALGUJ010000303.1 GCA_937902055.1 uncultured Pelolinea sp. | reverse complement strand
TAACCGACGTCGTCCACCTTGATGGTCAGGTCCTGGGTCTTGTCGCGTTTAATGAAAATGCCGAAGAAACCGGAGGAATACATGTTGTCGCTGACTTCGCCGACCTTTTCACCGTTGATGTACATGATCAGGCGGCCGCCGACAGCCATGATTCCCAATCGGTTGGATTGGTTCTTGCCGGATTTGATCAGGCCGCTCTCGGTAGCCTGCTGCAGCCAGATCATCACACCGCTGGCGCCGGTCATGCCGTCCCAACTGCGCAATGAATACTTGCCATCGCAGGTGATGCCATAAAGGTAACCGCGGTTGTATCCGGTGTTCTCCGGAACACGGAAGATGATGCCGTAGCTATCCGCGCCGGCGCATTCGCCCACGTTAAAGGTTGCTTCGATGTAGGCGTCTCCCAAAGCTTCCGTGGTGGCGATACGCCAGGCGTATTTATCGGAAAGGGAAGTGATCATCAGGGTTTCGCTGTCATAAGTAGCGGAGCTTAAATCGGTGCCCAGCGGCCAATTGCCGACGGCGGTCATGTTATCCGACCAGGACGCATCGCCCAGGTAGACCTTGGGGTCGTAGGATTGGGTCATGGCTTTCGATTCGGCCTCCACCTCGCCGCCTTCTTCGGTGGCTGTTGCGGCCACCTCTTCAGTGGCTTCCACGGTCGCCTCCTCGGTAGGTTCCTCTGTCACTTCTTCGGTAACCTCGGCGGTCGGTTCGGCAGTCGGTTCCACCTTGGGAGTGGCTTCCACCACTTCGGTCGGCAACGGTTCGGTCGTGGGCATTTCCGCCAATAATTCCGCCGTGCGCGTCTCCACATACTGTTCGCGCGCCTGCTGGAATTGCGGGATCACACTGCAGCTTGCCAAAACTCCGATCAGAAGCAATGATATCAGGGCAATTTTCTTGTTCATTTTTTGATCTCCTCTCTCCTAAAACCTGCTAAGCTTTATATCCAATCTGGCGCAGAAAATTCTTGCGCCAGGCAATATCCTCTTCTTCTTCAATACCTTTGGGCTTTTCCCCATCCGCCACGCCCAAAACCGCCCGGCTTTCACCCAAGTCAGCAACAAGAACCTGGGTGGGGTTGGCGGTGGCGCAGAAAATATGGCAGATTTCGGGAACATTCTTGAGGGTATTGAGCACGTTCAACGGAAAAAAACCTTCCCCCAGAAAGACAAAAAAGCTGTGCCCGGCGCCTACGGCATATGCATTTTTCCTGGCCAGTTCGATCATGGCATCGTCCGTTCCCGACCAGCGCACCAGGCACTTGCCGGAGGCTTCGCAAAACGCCACCCCGAATTTGATGCCCGGCACAGTATTGACCAGCGCCTCATGAACATCCTCGACCGTTTTAATAAAATGCGACTGGCCGAAGATGAAATTGATGGATTCAGGTTTTTCGATGACTACTGTTTTAATATCCATTGCCTGCTCCTAAAATTATACAATTCAATTGTATAACGAGAAATGGAAAATACCGCTTTATTCAGGCAATACTTTACTAAACTGATATACACTATTCCTGTTAAAGCAATATTTTCATTATTTATAATTAAATCACAAATTTTTAAGCATTTTACGCCTTCTTAATGAATTATTTTGCAGACCAGACCAGGCAGCCATAAGGTACAATAAATCACCAATATTGAAAGGAACAGCCTTAATTGTTCGAACTTTTTTTCCTGGGCACCTCCGCCTCCGCCCCCTCCGTTCAGCGCGGGCTGCCCGCTCAAGTCGTCATTCACAACGAACACCGCTTCCTGGTGGATTGCGGCGAAGGGACGCAGCGCCAAATTCTACGTTCCGGGTTGGGTTTTCGCAAGTTGAACCGCCTGCTGATCACCCACAGCCACCTGGATCACATCCTGGGCATCGGCGGGCTGGTATCCACCTATCTGCGCTGGGAAGCCATGGAAGAACTGGAGATTTACGCCGGCAAGAGCGCGCTGGAACGTATCGATGACCTGCTTTTCCGCGTGGTCATCCGCGGCGCACGGCCGCCCTTCCCCATCAAGCTGGTACCGATCGAAACAGGTGCGATCATTGAAGAAAAGGGGCTAACCGTTAGCGCTTTCCCGGTCAACCACCGCGGCCCGGACTGTTTTGGCTTTATCTTCGAGGAACAGGGCAAACGCCCCTTCCTGGCGGAAGCCGCTGCAAGCCTGCAAATCCCGCAAGGGCCCTGGCGGCGAGATTTGGCCAACGGCCAACCCACCACCCTGCCCGACGGCAGGGTGATCGAGCCCGACCAGGTGCTGGGAAGTTTTGAGAACGGGACCAAATTTGTGATCGTGGGTGATACAGGGGAGACGCAATCGATCGTAGATTATTGCCGCGACGCCGACGGACTGGTGATCGAAGGCACTTACCTGCAGCCGGAAGAACAAATGGCGCGCGAGTTCTCGCACCTGACAGCCAGAGACGCCGCTGAATTGGCAGTCAAAGCCAATGTCAGGCAATTATTCATCACCCATATTTCCCGCCGCTACCGCGACAAAGATGTTGAAAAGGAAGCCCAATCCGTGTTCCCCAACAGCGTAGTGGTGCACGATTTCGACAGCTATATGATCCGGCATGAGTGACCAAAACATCCTAGTCCAGCCGTAGCCGGAATCAGGCAGGTTTGACATCAAATCTAACTTATGATATAAGATTGACCATTAACAATTTAAAGCCCTAGATGGCTCTCATCCAGAGAGGTGGAGGGATCGGCCCTATGAAACCTCGGCAACCTGGCGGCATTCGCATTCGATGCGGCTGCACGTTGGTGCCAATTCCGGCAGAAGGTAATTCTGGAAGATGAGAGGGTCCGCAAATTCTTGCACTGCGCCTGCCCCTCCGTCCAGAAGGGGCAGTTTTTTTTAACATTGGAGGTTATCTAATCAATGGAAACAATGATGAAATCAGCCAAGTACCTGTTCACATCCGAATCGGTGACCGAAGGTCACCCGGACAAATTATGCGATCAGGTCAGCGACGCCGTGCTGGATGCCTGCTTGGCGCAGGATCCTCGTTCGCGCGTGGCCTGTGAATCGGCCACTAAAACCGGCTTTGTGATGCTGCTGGGTGAGATCACCACCCAGGCTAACCTGAACTACGATGAAATCGTGCGCAATACGGTCAAAGAAATCGGCTACGACAATACCGATAAAGGTTTCGATTACAACACCTGCGCCGTGCTGGTGGCCCTGGCCAAACAATCCGGCGACATCGCCATGGGCGTCGACAAGGCCCTTGAAGCCAAGTCCGGCAAGATGACAGACGCGGAAGTGGAAGCTATCGGCGCCGGCGACCAGGGCATGATGTTCGGTTTTGCCTGCAATGAAACCCCCGCCCTGATGCCCATGCCCATCTACCTGGCGCAGAAGCTCACCCGCCGTCTGGCAGAAGTGCGCAAGGACGGCACGCTGGCCTGGCTGCGCCCGGACGGCAAGAGCCAGGTAACCGTAGAATACCGCTTCGGAAAACCCGTGCGCGTGGACACTGTGGTCATCAGCACCCAGCACGCTCCCGAGATTTCACAGGAAGACATCCGCAAGGCCATCATCGAACACGTCATCAAACCGGTCATTCCTGCTGATATGCTGGACGACCAGACCATCTTCCACGTCAATCCGACCGGCCGTTTCGTCACCGGCGGCCCGATGGGTGATTCCGGCGTGACCGGCCGCAAAATCATTGTGGATACATACGGCGGCATGGGCCGCCATGGCGGGGGCGCTTTCTCCGGTAAAGACCCGACCAAGGTCGACCGTTCGGCGGCTTACGCCGCACGTTGGGCGGCCAAGAACGTGGTGGCTGCAGGTCTGGCGGAACGCTGCGAGATCCAGGTGGCGTACGCCATTGGCGTAGCGCACCCGGTGAGCATTAACGTCGAGACTTTCGGCACCGGGCAGATATCCGACGATCAGATCGCCAAACTGGTGCAGGAACATTTCGATCTGCGCCCCGGCGCGATCATCCGCGATCTCGATCTGCGCAATCCGATCTTCCGCAAGGTCGCCGCATACGGCCACTTCGGCCGCGATGATCTGGACCTGACCTGGGAGCGCACTGATAAGGCCGACTCGCTGCGCAAAGCTGCAGCCGCTCTCAAATAAAAGTATTGGTTCGGAGGGTTGATAAACAAGAGGCCGGGTTCTTCAATACCCGGTCTCGTTTTTTTTATTCCGTTTCGGGTTCTTCATCCCCGAAATAAAGCACAGTAAAGAAAAGTAGGTTGGGTTGAGCTGTGCGAAACCCAACACTTTTAAAATGTTGGGTTGGAATTGCACCAACCCAACCTACTGATATGATCATCGGTTTTGTATTATCCCTTGCTGAATGATTCTTCATCCCTGAAATCCAGCACAGATCGCTACCGGATTATTAAGGGATTCCTTTCGTAATGCAAGAAGGACGACCCTTCGACCATGCTCAGGGATCGTCCTTTCATTTATGCTATTGTAATGGAATGTATTGTGATCGACTGTTTGGTGATCTCGCGGATATTATCCTTCTTCGGATTCTTCATCCCCGAAATCAAGCACAGGGCGCACCCCGCTGCCGGATTCGGATTCTCCCACAATACCCATCTCCACCATGCGTTCCACCAGGCGTGAAGCGCGCATATAACCGACGCTCATCTTACGTTGCAGCATGGAGATCGAAGCGCGTTCCTCCTGCCGTACGATGGCGATGGCTTTGGTTAGGAGCGGATCCTCGCTGGTTTCAGCCGGTTGATCGAACAATGGAGTTTGAGTAAGGGTGGCGCTGGGGAATACCTGCTGCGGCATTTGTTCCGCAGCCTGCGGATTCTCCGCAGCCAGCATTTTCTTTTGATCCACCCAGAACCGCACCAATCGCTGGATCTCCTCATTTGAAACGTAAACACCCTGCAGGCGTTTGGGGGCGGGCGCGTCCGGCGCCTGGAAAAGCATGTCGCCGCGCCCCATCAGAGTTTCCGCGCCGGGTTGGTCGAGCACCACGCGGCTGTCAACGCCGGAGACTACTGTAAATGAAATACGCGAAGGGAAATTGGCCTTGATCTTGCCGGTGATCACGTCCACCGAAGGCCGTTGGGTGGCGATGATCACGTGGATGCCGGTGGCGCGCGCCAATTGCGCCAGACGATTCAGGTTGCGCTCGGTTTCCTCCGGCGCCATCATCATCAGATCCGCCAATTCATCGATCACCACCACGATGTAGGGCAGCTTTTGCGGTTGGGTCTTGTTGTAATCGCTCAGGTTGCGCGCGCCGACCTCGGCAAATTTCTTGTACCGGTGATCCATCTCGCGCGACATCCACTGCAGCGTGCCAACCACCTTTTCAGTGTCGACCACCACCGGCGTGAGCAGGTGCGGAATGCCGTTGTAGCCGGTCAACTCCACGCGCTTGGGGTCCACCATCACCAGGCGCAATTCGTTGGGCGTGCGGTCCAGCAGCAAACAGCTCAAGATGGCATTGATGCACACCGATTTGCCGGAGCCTGTCGTACCGGCGATTAATAAATGGGGCATGGCGGAGAGGTCCACGGCGATCGGTTTGCCGGCCACATCCTTGCCCAACACAAAACGCAGGAAAGCGTTGGTATGCTGGAAGGATTTGCTTTCCACTCCCTCGCGCAATGAAACCAGTTCGGTCTCTTCGTTGGGCACCTCGATGCCGATGTAATGGCGGCCGGGAACCGGCGCCTGGATGCGGATGCGCGGCGCGGCCAGGGCCAGCGCCAGGTCATCCGCCAGGGAATTGATCTTGTTGACGCGCACGCGCATCTGGCCGTTGCGGGTCTGGATCAGGTCGGGTTCCACCCCGAATTGGGTGAAAGTCGGGCCGCGGTGGATTTCCACCACGTGGCCGGGAGCGCCCAGCGAAGTGAGCGTTTCCTCGATCAATTTCGCCCTTTCCTGATCAACGTTCTGACGCGTAACGGCTTTGATGGATGGGTTGAGAATTTCTTCCACTTTAGGCAGCCGCCAATTCAAACCGGATTGGGAAGCCTGGAAAATGCGCGCCATTTGCGCGTTGTCGGGTGCGGCTTCGGTTTTCCTGGCGTCAACGATTGGCTTGTCACCCTTGCCGAAAATTTTGGTTTTCAACGGTTTATCGGCGATGGGTGTGAAACCTTCCGGATGTCCATTTCCCTTGACGAAGACCGTTTTTTTGGAAACCTTATCCGAATCGCCGGCTTCGTTTCGTGGTTCAACGATCCTGGCGGTTTTCTCACTGATAAACTCTCCGGTTTTCACTGCAGGTTTGGTCATGTTGCGGAACAGATCGGGGATGGAAAGGTCGAAGGTAAATGCCAACCCAAGCAGCAGCCAGGCAGTCAATACCACCGCCGCGCCCCAATCCCCCAGGGTGACTACCAGGATGCGTTCGAAGAAACCGCCCAGATAACCGCCGCCTTGCCCGGCTTCGGCCAATTCCCAACCGCCGCCGCTGAACCAATGCATCCAGGCCAATATATCCAAATAAAGGAACACCACGCCCAGCATGCGTTCCGTAGAAAGCATGGGGAATCGCTGTTCATTGCGCACCAGGAACCAGATACCCAGGAAAATCAAGATTAGCGGGAAGAGCACTGCGCCCAGGCCGGCTATCCATCCCAGCACCTGATTGATACCGCCGATAAAACCGGAAGTACTGCCGTTGAAGAACCCGAACAGCGTTATCACACCCAACAGCAAAAGCAGCACACCCAGGATATCCAATTTTCTTTCAGGGGAAAGGCTGCGCAGTTGCCGGCTGACGCGGGCTGCGCTGGAAGTTGAGCGCCTGCGATGGGAGCTGCTTGGGGAGCTTTTTCTGGTGGAAGATCGTTTAGTCGTCTTGCGTGCCATGGTCCTCTTTAAACCGAAAGATTGTTCTAATTATAGCACGCGCGTTTTTGGATTCAAACGGCAAAGATTGGAGATTATCGTTTACGCAGCAGGAAAGCGATCAGACCGGTTGCCAGCGCCGCCAGACCCAGTCCAATTTCCACAGGCAGCCATGAAAAACTTTTTTTCGAATAAGCAGCCGAATAATCGCCTGCCCTGGTGTAAATCGCTCCCCGTTCAGTCACTGGCCGGATACCCAAAACAAAGCTGCCGCCGATGTTCTGCTCATAAACGCTGCTTTCTTCCTGCGGCTGCGGCAGGCTTTCCATTTGCCCGGCTTCCGGCGCCATTTCCAAAGCCGGAGCGGATTCCTCGGCCGGAGTCGCCATTTCCGCCGCGGCATCGGATTCCGCTTCCTTGGCAGCCGGTGCGGATTCCGCCAGCGGCGCGGCAGATAAATCCATTCCTTCAGCGCCGCCACCGCCGCCAACTCCATAGGCATAACCACCGCCTCTGTCGTCTCCACCACCACCCTTGCCGTAAGCGCCCATGATCGGCGCGTTCACGCCGTTCCAGTAAATGATCGCCGGTGATTTTCCGGCAGCCAGTTTGGCACTCTCATCCGCGGCTGTCATCGCGGGCAGTTCCCTCACGTTCGCCGCCGCGATCCGGCCGGCGCCTGCGCTGCCCACCCCGGTAAACAGGTCGAGACCCAGCACAACCACCAGCAGCAAGGCTGCCAGGGCGGAAGAGTAACTTAACACATGGGAGAACGAGGGCAGAAAAGGTTTGCGCACCTGATCCGCTCTCAGCGTGAAATTACGCGGCACCCTGTGCACCGGCAAAAATTGCAGCACCTGGCGGGTACGCCGCAATCCCTCCAGCGCATTTCGGCTGGCGGGTTTGGCCTGCAGCAGGTCCTCAACCTGGCGCTTTTCCTTATCGGAAAGCTGTTCATCCAGATATGCAGAGAGCAGCAGCCATTCACGATCGGTTAATTGCGTTTCTCGGATCATGCGCTACCCTCATCAGATAGACGATATTTTTCCGGCAGAAGTTCCCAGGCCGAGCGCAGGCAATCCTGCAGGCGCTGGCGGGCGCGCGCCAACCGGCTGCGCACGGTTCCCACCGGGATGCGCGCGGCTTGCGAGGTGGCCTGGTAATCCAGGCCGTTCACATCCACCAGCAGTACCACAGCGCGGAAGTCCAGCGGCAGGTTTTCAATGCAGCGCTGGATCACAAATTCCAGTTCCTTCTGCGCCACCTGGTCCTCCGGTAACCGGCTGTCATCCTTCATCCAGATCGGATCTTCGATCTCTTCGTCAGTTTCCGGGTCGGTCGCTTCCAGCGGCTGGGCGGGTTTGCGTTTCATCCGGCGCAGCTCATCCAGGCAGTAATTGGATGTGATGCGCAGCAGCCAGGCTCGGAACGAGCCTCCGCGGAATGAACGCAGGTTTTGGAATGCGCTGATAAAAGCAGTTTGAGCGGCGTCCTCGGCGGCATCCTCATCGGAAAGGAAACGTAATGCGAGGTTGTAGACCTGTTCCTGGTAAGCCAGCACCAGGCGGTTGAACGCATCCAGGTCGCCATGCTGCGCCGCAGCAATCAAAGCCAATTCATCCATGATTAATAACCTGTAATAACCCGGCTTCGATTATAACGCAGCTTGCGAGCGCGAAGAAAGTGTTGCAATCTGGCTGGAAACAGCCTAAACTTAACCCATCATGAGTGTCAATTTCTCCACATTCATCGGTGTCGAAGTTTGTCCAGATCGCGCGCATCCATTCACTTTTTCGGTGATCGACCGTGATCTGGTGATCCGTTCACTCGGCAGCGGCAAGCTTAAGGATGCCTTCGCTTTCCTGGCCGGCCAGGAAAATGCAATCGCAGCCATCAACTCACCCATGACCACCAGCCAGGGCTTGTTGAAGCGCGAGGAGATCCGCCAGCGCCTTTCTCCCAGTTCACCGCTCAGCCATTGGGCCAACATCCGCCTGGTGGAATACGAGCTGCTGCAGCGCGGCATCCAGGTTCCACGCACGCCGGCCAGCAAAAAACGCAGCCCGCGCTGGATGCGCCTGGGTTTTCAATTGTTTGATGAAATCCACAAACTGGGTTACGAGCAATTTCCGCATGCCTCCGCCGAAAAGCAATTTTTCGAATGCCAGGGAGAAGCCGTATTCTGGAGCTTATTGGGCCATTCCCCCCTGAGAAAGGATACGCTGGAAGGTTCGCTGCAGCGCCAACTGGTGCTGGGCATGTGCAACCTGCCGGTGCCGGACGCCATGCTTTTCTTTGAGGAAATTACCCGCCACCGCCTGTTGAATAACAAACTCCCCACCGACAACCTGTATTCCAGCGCCGAATTGAACACGCTGGCGGCCGCCTACAGCGCCTGGCTGGCGGGCTGCCAACCGGAGAAAATAAGCGCGATCGGCCACGAGGAAGAGGGGTTTATCTATTTACCCAACCAGACAGTGGTGGGCTACATTCGTGATGAATCCGGCGAAAATAAATAATTCTGGATTGAAAATATTGACACCATCCCGAATCCTCGTATAATAGCACCATTAATTTCATGGTAGCAAACCCTTTAATGAATCAGTTCCTGGCTCTAGCTCTGGCTCTTACCTGCGCCCTCATGCAGATTTTTGAGGGCAATTTGAAATTATGGGTCGGCGAGGCCAGCCGGTAATAGTCAGGCGAACGTAGTTTATCCAAAGCCACCCACAGCAAGCGGGTGGTTTTTTTTACATCATTGACAACTTTCGCTGAGCGCCCTCTCGGGAGGAGGAGAGCTCTGATCATCAATAACGCTGGACGGAGGTGAACACGATCAGGAAAATGACCATCACGATTTCATTACTGCCAAAGGTTCAGGTTGTTATTCAACCGAAATTGTAAGATAATAAATAAAGAAGCGCAGCATCGCGCTTCAGGCAGCCGAATTGAAAATCCGGCAGCTGATCTAATTGAAAACACCGAATTTCATTTTTCTCTCTGGCATCCAGGCTGCGGCCTGGATGCCTATTTAATCAAATTGCCAATAAAAGAGGATAGAAATTTTGGATTGTATCCGAACTTTTTTTCAATCTTCCAGGCGAATATCCATAGCGTACAGCAACGTCATGGCCTCCGGCAAACTGAATCGAGCCCGGGAAATATTATTCAATTGGGATGAAATGGAATAATTCCTCGCCTTGCGAAAATCCGCTTCGCGCAGGTCGCTATTGCGAAAAATGGCGCGCTGCAGGTCGCTGCCGCTGAAATCCGCCTTCAGCAGCAGGGCTTCGGAAAAATCCACCTCGAGCAGGCTGCAATTCAGGAATTGAATATCCTTTAAATTCAACCCCATGAAACTGGAGTAATTCAGTACGCAATCCTTGAAATTGATGGTCTTGATCAATTGGGCGATCTCGCGCCTGCCCCAGGCTGCCAAGGTCCAATCGATGCCCAGCATTTTTGAACGTTCGAATTGGGTGTTCTTAAATACGCATTTCTCCACACGCATCATCTCCAATCCGCAATCTTCGAACAGGCAATCGCGAAAGGTGCAGGATTTGAGCTGAGCTTCGCCGAGATCACAGCGCTGAAAGCGGCAGGACAGAAATTCGCTCTGTTCGACAAATGAACCGGCGCTTTCCGCATGGGCGAA
The DNA here is from genome assembly GCA_937902055.1 of uncultured Pelolinea sp. GTDB lineage: Bacteria > Chloroflexota > Anaerolineae > Anaerolineales > Anaerolineaceae > Pelolinea. The sequence goes on along the minus strand of CALGUJ010000303.1, from coordinate 905 downwards.
CGTCTGCCCTTCAAATGATTGATGACTGGATAAGTCCATATCTTGCTTAAGGTTTGGATGCTTCCAAAAAATGCTTGACCTGGTTGAAGGTCGGCGAGGTGGTCGTCCCGCCCCTGCCCTGGGTAGAAAGGCCGCCGCAGATATTCGCCATACGCAGGCTATCGTGAAGTGAAAATCCGTTGACTTGACCGCACACGAATCCGCAGTTGAAGTTATCGCCCGCGCCGGTAGTATCCACAACCTTCACGTGGATACCGGGCACGCGCAGGGTTTCGCCGCCTTGCTGACGGCACAGGCAGCCCGATCCGCCCTGCTTGATGATCACCAGCGGAGCATAGTCGCTCAACACATCCAGAGCTTGCTCCGCGTTTTGTTTGCCGGTCAAAAGGAGGGCTTCCTCTTCATTAGGCGCGAACACGTCCACCAATTGCAGCGCGTTCCGGATGTTCGCATCGGAAAGGCTCTGACGGTGGGCCTGGCAATCCATAAAGACGCGGGTGTTCAATTCGCGGGCGGTCCTGAAAAGCTGCTCGTAATCCGCTCCAAACGCCAGGTGCGTTACGCACAGCCAGGCCGGCCGCGTTTTCTTCAGCAATTTCAACAGGGGCAGCGGTTGAACTGGATCAGAGTAGCTCAAGAAGGCGCGTTCATGATCGAATGAGAAAGCCACGGTGATGCGCAGCGATGGTTGCCGGCTTTTCTCAAAAAATGAGGCATCCAGGCCTTCCCGCACCGCACTGCTGCGCACGAACTGGCTGAAAGGATCGGAACCGAAACAACAAGGCCAGGCGACTTTCAGGCGCAGGCGGTGCATGGCAATGGCAGTGTTGTACGCTCCGCCGGGCACCAGGTCGAACTCGCGGCTGTAAATTTCGTGGCCCAGGCGTGGGAATTCCGGCAAACCG
>CALGUJ010000302.1 GCA_937902055.1 uncultured Pelolinea sp. | reverse complement strand
GATCAGCCCGCGTTTTACGCAGAAAACCCGCGGGAGTCCAGCGCGAAACCGGTTTGTCCAATACGGAAAGAGATCTGCGCCAGCCAGATTGCGGAGCAGAATAGTCGGGTGAAAGCGTTTCAGCCAGCCGGCCGGTGGGTATGCTTGGCGCCCATTCCAGGGTCAGGTAGATCACCAACGCAAAACTGGCGATCCCGGTGAGGAATATCAAGGCTTGCATTTAGACAGCCTCCATGATCATCGAGCGAATGATTAGATAACCGGCCACCATAGCACCCATGGCCAGGCCAATCACGATCTGCACCGGGAGTTGGGTGAGCGATTCGCGTACCATCGGGTCAGAACTGAGATACGCCAGGATCAATCCCAGCACCGCTGGTAAAGCCTTGGCTGATACCAGAGAATCCCCTGCCTTGGCCTGTGCCCGGTTGCGGGCCATCAGAATCTGCTGGACGCGGGTAGAGATATCCATCAAGACCTGGGTATAAGATCGCCCGCCGGCTTCCGTAAATCCTTCCAGCAGCTGCGCGAGATTGGCCAGCGAAACGGAAGGCGACCTAGCAGCCAGGCTGTGCAGAGCATCCAACCGATCTTTCACCCGCATCTCGGTGGCGGTCAGGATGAGTTCGGGAGTCAGTGGATTGTTCTTCTCCAGCGCCAGCGACTCTCCCACCTGCTGCAATACATCCGGCACCGAGCCGCCAGCCAACAGCCCCGCCGAAATGCGCCCTATGGCAATCGGCAGCTGCTGATCAATCATTCGCCCGCGGCTTTTGACTTTATCGTCTAACCAGGCATTCGGGACGTAGAACGCAATCCCACCGACGACCAACGCCGGAAGCCCAGGCAAAAACACCCACATGCCAGCTAACCCGGCCAGACCAGCAGCGCCGCACAGCAACCGGAACGTGACTGGACGCAGCTTCAGGCCGGCGGCCAGCAGCTTATAGTCCAGGGATTTCGGATTCAGGCCGGCCAGCGTGCGCACCGAATCGGCGGAGTAGAGATCGGATAACTTTCCGGTCTTGACCTGGTTGGGATACAAAAAGAACAGAACCAATGTAGTGCACAGCAGCCCGATCACGGGAATTATGAATATCATCTGCTTGTCTCCTCAATCCTGGCTGTTGCGGGAGTGCAGCTCCCCCAGCTTTTCCCAGGCCGGATTACCTACCGGTGATTGCTCGTTGTAGCGAAAAATGGGCTCGAACCATACGTCCCCGCTTTTGAGTTCCTTGGAAACGTTGGCGACTTGCACTACCCGGCGAATTTCGTGGCGGATGCCAATCTGGACCAATAGATCGACCGCATCGGCGATCATCTGGTTGGCTTCATGTGCCCGCACGCCGGCGTCTGCCCCCATCACGGTAGCCAAACGCCTGGCAGCTTCGCGCGGGCTGTCGGCGTGAAAGGTACAGGCTCCACTGTGGCCGGTCATCAGCGCGCGAAACAGGCTCATTGCCGCTGCCCCATCGCGCACCTCGCCGATGATCAGGTAATCCGGCGACATACGCATGGCATCGTCCACGCCATCGGCTAGCTTATAGGGTCGCACCTCCGTTCCTACCGCCTGTGGGCGCGCCTCAACCGTTTGCACGGTTTGCCGGTCGATCCAGATTTCCTCCGGATCTTCGATCTTGACGATGCGCCAGCCGCCCGGCAGGAAGTTGCACAATGCGCTAAGCAGGGTGGTCTTCCCGGTGCGCGTACCACCGGAAATCAGGATGCGCTGGCCGTCTTCCATCGCCTGGCGCAGCAGCTCCATCATCTCCGCGCTCATCACCCCGCGGTCCAGCAGCCATTCCGGCCGGACTGGTTTTTGCTCGTACAGGCGGATGTTGATGCAGGGATTCCGTCCGGGCGGGACCACCACTGGATGCAAGGCTTTGATGCGCCCACCGCCAGGGTTGTGCGGGGTGGCCGGCAGCTTGGCGTTGATCGACGGGTTGGTTTCATTGAGGGTCTTATTCTGTGGTCCCAGCAGGCGGTCCAAGACACGCCAAATTTCTCCCGCTTCCGGGTGCAGATCCACCGTCTCCCAGCGCACGGAACCTTTCTTCATCACCTGGATCAGGCCGGACGAATAGATGCCGATCTCGGAAAGATCCGTCCGCGCCGGCGGCAGCAGCAGGTCGAGGAAACCCAGACCCACAATCCGCCGGGTCAGGTCCTCCGCAATCTGTGCTTCAACCTGCAAACCGGGGCGCAGGTTACGCTTGCGGAAAGCGGCTGACACGAGCGCTTCCACGCGCTCACGAATCTGTTTGCGCTCCGTTTCGCCCGGGCTTTGCAGCACCGTAGGAGCAAACTCCTGGTTGATCTGGTCAATCACCTCATTGACCAGTGCGTTGCGCTCGACCGGGCTGAGTTGCACTGCTTCAGAAGGGGTATCGTACAAACCTAAGATGCCTGGCATGGATGTTTCCTTTTAAGTAAAGCGGATCTTTGGCAGGCGCAAAACGCTACGCTGGCCTGAGTTGTTACTTTCCAACGAGCCGACGTTGGGAAAAAGCACGCCAATCAGCGAGCGGATCCCGCG
>CALGUJ010000301.1 GCA_937902055.1 uncultured Pelolinea sp. | reverse complement strand
ATTTCCGCGAACGCGCGCCTTTTTTTCTGAATCGCATCCGGTTCAACCGGATAACCCAGCGGCATCAATTGGACCACCTTGATCTCATCGGGAATACCGAGGATCTTTTTCACCTCATCCGCATTGAACTTACCGATCCAGCAGGTGCCCAAACCGAGTTCAACCGCGCGCAGGGTGAGGTGATCGAGCGCGATGGCGACATCGATCGGATAACAGGGCTCGCCGCAGGTCATTATGTGGCCGTCGGTTTCGGCGCAAGCTACAATGATCACCGGCGCCTGCGCAATAAACATCTGCTGACCGGCGGCCATGGCTATCTGGCTGCGTACCTCTTTTTCACGCACGATCACAAAGCGCCATTCCTGGCGGTTGCTGGCGGAAGGCGCCAGACGCGCCGCTTCCAACACGGCATTCAGTTTTTCTTCCTCGATTGGTTTATCCAAATATGCCCGCACGCTCTTGCGGGTTGCAATTGCATCACAAACGTCCATTTTATTCTCCTGTAATCTCCCTTTATTCTTATTCCGGAATACGCTCATTATAATGAATCTTGCGCAAATAGGCGGGAAAGGCACGACTTTTATTTTGGTTTTCCGTATATGGTTTAAATCAACCATTCAAGTTTGGGAGGCAGCCATGAAATCATTGGTTATTTACGAGACATATTTTGGAAACACGGAAAAGATTGCGCAGGCAGTGGCTAAAACACTGGGCGCGGATTTGATTGAGGCCGCGGACGCGAGGGCGGAGCAGCTAGGCGGAGTTGAATTGCTGGTAGCGGCTTCTCCCACGCGCGCGTTCCGCCCGACTGAGGTCATCACCAAGTTTCTTAAGAATTTGCCGGATGGGGCACTCAAAGGAATCAAAGTAGCGGCCTTCGACACGCGCATGGATGTGCAGAAGGTGAATAACAAGTTACTGACTTTTATGGCCAAACACATGGGTTACGCTGACGTGGTTCTGGCCAAGATGCTGGTCAAGAAAGGCGGTCAGTTCGTTGAACCCACGGCGGGATTTTTCGTCGAGGAGTCCGAGGGGCCGTTGGCTGATGGCGAGCTGGAGCGGGCGGTGGAGTGGGCGAAATCGCTTTCTACCCAGTAAAAATTTCCTTGTTAACTGAAGGCAAAAGAAAACACCTGCCCGGTAAAAAGATTCAACGCCAGGCAGGTGTTTCGCTAAAAGGAATTAACGGCTTTGATCGGCGTGCATCCACCAAAGGACCGTGATGAGCAGGCCAATCAGGGCGGTTAACCATATGGTGGACAGGCTGATGGTTGTCAAAGGCGTTCCCTGCGAAAAAAGACCGGGAATCGCCCAGGGGAAGAATTCGGCATAACCGATGACGATGAAGATATTTGCCAGGATGATGGCGGCAATGGCAACTCCAAATGAAAGCAGAACGCCATGCCCTACGCTGGCAAGATAAGCGAAGGGGATCATCACCAGGATATTCAAGAGCGCGATGTATAAAAGATTGATACATTCGCTCAGCAACAGGTTGGTGGAAAAATCGGGCAGATGGATAAAGATTCCCATCAGCAAACTGAGTGGGCAGGATACGGCAACGACGATCGCATACCAAATTGCGACTGTGATCATCTTGCCGGCCAGGATGTGAAAGCGGTGTACGGGGACAGCCAAAAGGTCTTTTACGGTATGGTCTGTGAATTCCCGGCCAAATATCCAGCTGATCATCAGACAGATGATAAAAAATCCTCCCATCGCAAATGCTTCTTTTACGAGTTTCAAATAAGAAGCCCAACTGACCTCGCCGATAACCAGGTTTGCTTTTGTCCCGATTAAACCAAGCTCCTGCGACAAGGCTGGATTCTTATAAATGAAAAACAAAAAACTGCACATTAACGGCAAAATGAGAAAACCAACCCCGGTCAACCAGGGAACGCGCGACCTGACCGCTTTGCGCAACTCAACCCAGATCATATCCTTCAACTCGTTCATTCTTTAATCCTCCAAGCCAATCAAGCGAAGAAAATAGTTCTCCAAATTTTCTTCTTCAACGGTCAGGTGGACAGGCGGGAGATCTGCCTGCACCAACTTTTGCGCAATCTCATCCGGATGTTCAATCCCGTAGCGACTTACAGATTCATAAAAGCCATCTGGATTGGGCGCCGCGTGTAGGCCGCAAGCATTTAGAACCGACAATATATTTTCGGCGCTACGGGTTTTTACAACCAGTTTTTTCCGGCGATTCATTTCAAGAGTGGTTTTATCCAACTCCTGGATCAAATGCCCCTGGTGAATGATCCCGATGCGATCAGCCAGGAGGGAAACCTCGGCCAGGATGTGGCTGGACATGAAAATCGTGACGCCGTGGTTGTGGGATAGATCGAGAAGGAGTTCCCGAATCTCAACAATGCCGGCCGGGTCCAACCCATTGGCAGGTTCATCCAGGAGCAGCAGGCGGGGATGGTGCAGCATGGCTTTCGCGAGACCCAATCGCTGGGCGTTGCCTTGTGAAAGCGTTCCCGCGCGGCGCTGCGCATATTCCGATAATCCCAATTGTTCGATAATTCGGGTGACGGCTGCAGGAGCTGTGCCGGGATGCAGCCGGCGGGAAATCTCAAGGTTCTCTTGTACGGTCAACTCCGGATAGGCATAGGGTATTTCCACCAGGTAACCAACCCCGGCCCAGGGATGGCGGCTGCCCATTTTGATCTCAGTCTGCAGGATTCTGGCAGAACCGGTGGTGGGTTTGATCATGCCCAACAACATGCGAATGGATGTCGTTTTCCCGGCGCCATTGAGCCCGAGGAAGGCGTAGATCTCACCCTCGGCGACATTCAAGTTGAGGTCATCCACGGCAGCGACCCTGCCAAAGTGTTTTCCTAAATGACGTGTTTCAATAATGCAATTCATTTTTATACTCCAGAAGAATTAATCCGGAAGTTAAACCGGCAATGAGGGGATTTCGCCCAGGCAATAGGCAGTGATCATATCCAGCATCAAGTCGAAGGTTTCATCCAGAACCCCTTCGCCGAAATCATTTCGATGCATGACGACCAGAAGGAGGGTATAAAGGAGATTCATGAAGCGACCGGCATTGACCTTAAGCGGAATACCGGCTTCAAGGCAGTGCGCGACAAATTGTTCGATAAACAATTGATCGCTTGCGAAATGAGATTGCAACCTGTCAGTTGGGATGCGGCGCAGCAGCAGGTCGTAATCGCTGCTGGCGAAAAACTGCAACAGGGGGATTTCCTGCCAAAGCGATAACGATTTTTCAAGGATCGATCGAAAGCGTATATGCGGAGAAGAGCCGGGCAAGTCGATTTCTTCCAATAATTGGACACGGTACTTTTTCTCAACTTCTTCCACCACATCCATGAAAAGCGCTTCTTTCGATTCGAAAAATTGGTAAAAGGCTCCTTTGGAGATATTGGCCGCCTTCGCCAGTTCTTCGACGTTTACTTTTTTCAAACCGTACTTGCCGAACAATTCATGGCCTTTGATCAGCAATCTTTGTTGAATAATCTGTTTTTCCTGTTCCGAAAAGGGCTTTGGCATACTAACCTCAGATACTATATGACTAAATAAGAATAACAGTCACAGAATTATAACATAATTTAAATTGAAGGATTTCAATCTCATGGAAAGCATCAGTTTTTCCTCTATCGGATGAGAGGATAGAAGAACAGCGTTAAAATAATGGTATTACTTCTACGGCAGAAAAAACCTGACGTTTCTTTAGTTAATCAATCTGTAAATAGTTTCGCGAAAATTCGAGGGCAGCCGCGCATGTGGATTCAACTATATATGATCTTTTGCAGCCTGGAAACGTTAGGTTTGTTCATCCATACCGCGATGGAAAAATCCCTGCCGCAGGAGGGAGTGCTGCTGGGGTATTCCATTGAACGGTTGGTTCTGCTCTCTGCAACTCTTATAATCCTGGCAATTCTCCTTACCCTAAGTTGGATGTCGCTCAACCCGGCCGGAAAAATACATCAACGCATCCAACACGCACTGCAAAACACAAAGTTGATCTGGGCGGCCATGGGCGTTTGCGTGCTGTTGATAGCCGGAATCTACCTGTTGTTCACGCAGCCGCCGGAATGGTTCGGCGCGCGCCTGATGCTTTTCGACCGGGTAAAACCGTTTTTGTTCTGGCTGCAAACGCTAGCCTGGCAGACCTTTTTTATGCTGTTGGTTTGGTACAGCGTTCATCACATCCGGCAGCCGAATGAAACGCAGAATCCCCTTTCCATAAAAGAGATGAATCCGGTTTTGTTGATCTTCCTGGGGGCGATTGTACTGAAGCTGATGCTCGTCCTGCCGGGGACTTACGGGTTGTATAAAGATGTAGGCGAGTCCAAGTACTTCAACATGATTTACTATCTGTTCGAAGGCAAATTCTATTCGGCGGCCGACGACGTCACCACGCATTATCCGCTGTTTTACCCCCTGATGCTGCTGTTCACCTATTTCGTAAAGAACTATACCTTCCATTGCATCATGGCGTTAAACACCATTTTTGCTTCCAGCATCGTCTTCCCGTTGTACTTGCTGGCGCGCAGATTTCTGAATCAAACGTACAGCCTAATCCTGACCGCCATCGTGTGCGTGATCCCCTTCCAGTTCCTGATCCCCAACCGGCTGCTGAGCGAAAACCTGTATTTCCCGTTGCTGCTATGGTGCCTATACCTGGCTTTTGTATTGCCGGAAAATCCAAAGCAACGCTGGCTGTGGGACGGATTGACCGGATTATTTTTCGGGCTGTTGTACCTGACGCGCTTCATCAGCCTGGCGATCATCCCTTTCCTGATCCTGATCTGGTGGGTGAAGCCTTTTGATGGCGCAAAAGGGATATTTCGCCTGAGTTGGAAGAAAATCGGCCATGCGCTGCTGGTTCTGACCGTGACCGGGATGGTCTATAGCCCGTGGGTTTTCATTGGAATCCATAATGGCTTGAGCCTAAAGGAGTGCCTGGGTTTCGGCATCACAGCCAGCACGAACGCGCAGCAGCTCACCATCCTGAATTTGTTGATTTGGCTGCTGCTTTATTTTGCTTACTTCATCCTTCTGGCTGCTCCGGTCTTGAATGTATTTGCTATTTCCTTGCAGGTTTTTTATCCGCGAAAAATCGGGACGGATGAATACAGCCGCTGGTTGTGGTCGTTATTGTTCCTGCTGATGGGATTCAGCGCAGCAGTGGTGCGGCATTCCTGGCGGGCTTTTTATAACCTGGAAATGCCCGAAAGGATCATGGGACGCTACGTGATTTATTTCGTCCCCTTGTTCCTGCTGACCGGATTTATCGGGATGAGCTGCTTTCGTAAAAATCGTTACCGATCATTTGCTCATTTCTTCAGCATCACCACCTTGCTTGAATTTTCACTGGTGGTTTTCAGCTATGTGCTGATCATCAGCGCGAAAATAATTCCGCTCGGCGATCACTTCATCGAACCGCTGATATCCATCGATGGATTCTACATTCAGCAATTGGGGGGCTTTTTCTGGGTCTTTCTGGCGATATTGTATTTTGGCAACTCCTATTTTCTGTGGTACGGCAGGAAAAGCGCTGTCGAATTCGCAGGCTGCGTATTGGCGGTTTTCTACTTGTTCGCCGAGATTGATTGCATTGATATTCTGAAGCGGGAGAATACTTTCCAAAAGCTGGGATACACCCTTTCCGAGATCATGTTGAACGCCAACAAGGGGCGGACTGAAAAACGCGACTACACCATCTATTTCTCGGATGGCATCTACGTCGACGATCGCAAGGATTTCGCGTGGAGTTTATACGTGCGCAACCTGGATTGCGACTGGGAAATCATCAAATACCCGGCGGCGGAAAAACCCCAATTGAACGACCAGGATGGTTTTGTGATCTATCCATTGGACGAACTGCAAATTCCCCACAGTGAAGAATCCCAATACGTTGAGATCAATGGCGAGCGATTTGTGGTTGAAGTATCCCTGAATTAAAACTGAAGAAACAATGTTTTCTAGATTTTCCAATGCTGCAGGAAAAGGCGGGTGCTATCCTTCTGCGGATGATGCAGCAGCTCCTCCGCGGGACCTGCTTCAATTACTTTACCTTCGTCCAGATAGATAACTTCTTCAGCCATGCGCAGCGCCTGCGCGGGGGAATGAGTGGAGAGGATCACCGCGCAGCCGGTATCGGCGGCATAGCGCAGCAGGGTTTTCTCGATCTGGTCAGTGCCGCGGATGTCGGTGGCCGAGGTGGGTTCGTCCAGGAGCAGCAACTTGCGGGGAAGGGCGATCATACGCGCGAAAGCCATGCGCTGGGTTTCGCCACCTGACAGGCGGTTGCCGCGCGCCTCAGCCAGCGCGCTCATGCCAACGGCTTTCAAAGCTTTACCCGCCAGGCTTTCAGCGTTGGGGCAATTGGGCAGCGCGATCTCGACGTTCTTCCGCACACTGAAGCCGAAGGCGTAGGGCGATTGGGGCATATAGCCCATTTCAAAGCGCGGAACGTTGCGGATCTCGCCAGCGTCGGGTTGCAGACTACCAGCCAACAAACGCAGCAGGGTGGTCTTTCCGCTGCCGTTCACGCCGATAA
>CALGUJ010000300.1 GCA_937902055.1 uncultured Pelolinea sp. | reverse complement strand
CAGCAGTCGTTTCGCTTCCAGGTATTCGGGCGATCCGAATGAAATCTGACGCAGCAACGGTTCAGCATACGGTTTAAGTGCGGCCAATTCATAAACCAGGGCTGAATTGAATATTTCGTTCGCGTTTTCCTGGTGTTTAAAAATATACTCGCGCTCACCTTTTCTTACCGAATCCCATAAATCGATTGTTCGCTGTGGCGAATACCCGCGTGTCTGGGCGTCGCGTACGATCCGGCGCAGCATGCGGGTGTCTGTGGTCGAGATGCGATTGTAATAATCCATATTAAGCTGCGTCAGGCAGGAAACGTATATTCGGAAAGTGTTCGATTTGGAAATCTGCGGCAGCAAGGCGGGATTCAAACCATGGATACCTTCCATGACAATGATCTGGTTTTCATTCAAGCGGATAGTGCGCCCCTGTTCACGTAATCCGGTCTTGAAATTAAATTTCGGAAGAGTGACTTCTTCTCCTTTTAATAAACTACGAACGTCCGCTTCGAGTAAATCGGCATCCAGCGCTTTAAAGGATTCAAAATCGTAATTGCCGTTTTCATCCTTTGGGGTTTTTTCGCGATCTACAAAATAATCATCCATCTCGATAGCGAAAGGTGAAATGCCATAGGTCAATAATTGAATCGCCAACCGCTTCGAAAAAGTGGTTTTTCCGGAAGATGTCGGGCCGGAAATCATCACCACTTTATATTGAGTTCCCTTTTTTGCTATTTTTTCTGCAATTTGAGAAATTTTCTGCTCATGCAACGCCTCGGATACTAAAATGATCTCGCGTATGTTCCCATTTTTTATGGAATCATTCAATGCGCCCAGGCTGTCGATATCCAGGCTCTCAAGCCAGGAACCGTATTGTTTGAAAATTCCCATCAATTTGCCGTATCCCGGCATTGGGTACAAGGCTTTTGGTGAATTCCTCCGTGGGTATTGCAATATGAAACCTTCACCCCTCGGAAGCAGACGAAATACCTTCAGATATCCGGTGGACGGAACCATATAACCATGGTGGTAATCCCGATGAGATTCTAGCTGATATAAAACCAGGTATGGTTTTTGACGATACTTTAGCAACCGAATTTTGTCTTTGTATCCCTTTTTCTCGAAATATGCCCGAGCCTTATCGAGGGAGACTTGTTCTTTTAATATTGGGATATCTGCGTACACCAACTCGCGCATTCGTGATTCGATCGCCTTAATCTCGTTGCGATCTAGTGGTTTTCGGCCAATGATTTTGCAGTAATACCCGCCGCTGGGTACGGAATGATCTACTGTCAACAGATAATCAGGATACAGGTCTTCGAAGGCTGTTTCCAGGAGAAAAGTCAAGGAACGCCGGTAGATTTTTGAGCCATCCGCCGTGGACATGTTAACCGGTATGACATCATATTCTTTATCCAGGCGGAAAGTCAATTCCTTAAGGATTCCACCTACAACGGCTCCAACAATCTGCGATCCGTCCCATTCCGGCATGATCTGGAAAAAATCCTCCAACGCTGCCCCGCGCTTGCCGTACATGATTCTTCCGTCAGGCAAATTGATGTTGATATTCTCATCCGGTGTGATTACGAATTTGAAGTCTGCTGGATCATTCATGATATTTATATCTTATCCTGTCTTAATTTTAATGTAAAATCATTGCCAATCCGTACGGTTGCATGGTGGAATAATGGAGTCTTGGCGTTTAATCATACACCCCCCTTACCCGGGAGCCTGGAATATGGCTGTCGATGAAGCGATATTGGAAAGCATAATTTCAGGCGAAACCTCTGCAACCTTGAGGTTATACGATTGGCAGCCATTCACCCTTTCCCTGGGACTCGCCCAACCATTCTCGGATGTGGATAAGCAGGCACTGGACTCCAGAAATTGGGATATCGTTCGCAGGCCGACCGGCGGTAGAGCTATTCTGCATGCCAATGAATTAACGTACTCGATTTGCGCACTGCAAAACAATCCACTGGTCAGCGGCAATGTGCTGGAATCCTATCGCAAGCTTTCCACAGGGCTGCTGCGGGGATTGCAGATCGCCGGCGTTGACGTTGATTCAAAACCCAAAGACAAAGCCATGTTAGATTCATCCGGTAATCCGGTATGTTTCCAATTTCCCTCTGATTATGAGATCACTCACCACGGCAAAAAATTGATCGGGAGCGCCCAGGCACGCCGCGGTTTGGGCATTCTACAGCATGGCGCACTGCCTTTAAACGGCGACATCACGCGTATTGTGGATGTTCTGGCTTTTCCGAAAGAAATCGATCGCCAAATCGCCCGAGAAAAACTCCGGCAAAGGGCAACCACGCTCTCGGAAATAATCCAAAAAGCCGTCAATTGGCAGGAGATCGCTGACTTTATCATCAAAGGTTTTTCTGAAGCGCTGAATATCTCTCTGGAACCGAATAAGCTTTCTTTGGCAGAATTAAAACGCGCATATGCCCATTATCGAGATAAATACAATAACCCTCAATGGACTGAAAGGATTTAATCTAGCTTGTTACTCTTTACCCTTCTATCGTTAATTACACTCTTGGCAATGATTTTTGGAATTATCGTTTTATGCTACAGACAATATTTTCTAAATGGCAGCAGTGATTTCCACTTTCAATTTGCTCTGGTTTTGGGTGCGGGATTGGAGAATTCAAGTCAACCCTCCGATATCCTCATGGACCGTGTGATAACTGCTGTCCGGTTATATAAAACACACAAAATTGATTATCTGATCATGAGCGGAGCCGCAAAAAGAGGAAAGGATGAAGTGGCAGTCATGGCTTCGCTTGCTGAAACGAATGGCGTGCCAACCACAGCCATTATGTTGGATGGCCGCGGTTATTCCACTTTTGAATCCTGTCTTAATTTTAAATCGAATCATTCGCCGGCTTCAGTGCTGCTCATCTCGCAATCCTTTCATTTACCTAGGGCGATTTTAATACAGCGGCTTCTTGGGGATGTACAGGCTTATGGTTATGCTGCCCATGATTTTCATTTTTCTTTTCTAAAAACTTCTTATTGGTATTTACGGGAAGTGATTGCTTTGCCGTACAATTTCTTTAAATATCTCCTTTTCCTACTCAAATAGACGTTCACAGCTATAATTAATCTCGAATATGAAACGTTCCGATGCCCTCGCCATTCTCAATCAGTATGTAAAAAAAGACAGCCTTGTGAAACACAACTTGGCGGTTGAAGCCGCCATGCGATTTTACGCACAAAAATTCAACGAAGATGTGGAACTCTGGGGAAATACCGGTTTGCTCCATGATTTTGATTATGAAATCCATCCGGTTTTGGAAACTCATCCCATGAATGGCGCTCCCATTCTTCGCCAGGCGGGAGTCCCAGAGGATATTGTTTTGGCAATATTAAGCCACGGCAGTAATACGGGTATCCCTCGTGATAATTTGCTTCGTAAAACGCTCTTTGCCTGCGACGAAATTACCGGGTTGATCACCGCGGTAGTATTGGTGAGACCTTCCCGCTCTATTCTGGATCTTACCGTTTCGTCAGTGAAGAAAAAATGGAAAGACTTGCGCTTTGCTGCCGGCGCCAATCGTGATGAAATCACCCAAAGCGCTCAAGAGTTGGGTATCGATTTATGGGAACACGTTGGAAATGTTATTGAAGCCATGCGTGTGGCTGCCGGTGAACTGGGGTTGATCGGGAATATTGAAAGTGATTAATTGAGATGGCGGCACCGGAAGGAAAAGGTTTTTATATTTGGAAAATTTCCAGCTGCGAAGGCGGCGATATTGAAAAAATTGCCTATACAGCCTATCGCGCCGGCTTAACTCATGTATTGATTAAAATTGCCAACGGGATATACGATTATAACTATGACACCACCACCAAAGCCGATCTCGTCGGTCCTTTGGCTGAGAAATTGCTTCAAAAGGGGATACGAGTTTGGGGATGGCATTACATCTTTGGGGATCTACCCAAGGAAGAGGCCAAAGCCGCCATTCGCCAGATCAACAAACTACCGCTTGATGGGTATATCATCGATGCCGAAGGTGAGTGCAAAGGAAAATATACACCCTGCCGTATCTTCCTGAACGAATTGCGCAACGCCCTCCCGGAATTTCCCGTGGCGCTAAGCTCTTATCGTTATCCGGATTATCACAACGACTTACCCTGGAATGACTTCCTCTCAAAGTGTGATTACAACATGCCCCAAGTGTATTGGGAACAGGCGCATAATCCTGATGAACAGCTCGAGAAAAGCATGAACCAATTCAAGGCGAATTGGTCTCCCTTCCGCCCGATCGTTCCCACCGGTGCGGCTTATGGCGGCAGCGGGTGGTACCCAACGCCCGCTGATATTGTTAAATTCATGGACAAAGCAGTTGCTCTGGGCATGACCGGCGTAAACTTTTGGAGTTGGGATTATTGCCGTTTAAAATTGCTGGAAATCTGGGAGACGATTGCCAATTATGAATGGCCGGGTAATGCCAATCCTGCTGCGGACATCACGGAAAGATTGTTTACCGCCCTGAATAACGGCGATATTGACGTATTGATGGCTCTATATGCAGCCGATGCCATCCATATCACAGCTGACCGCACGATTCAGGGGCAAAGCGCCCTAAAAGCCTGGTATTCCCAGATAATGAATTTTGATCTTAAAGGCGCAAGCTTCACTCTGACTGAATTTAGCGGTGACAACCCAACCCGCTATTTTTCGTGGAAAATCACCCTTTCGGATGGTACTGAAAGAGTCGGTTCCGATACCATCGGTCTTTCGAATAACAAAATCATCTATCACTACTCAACGCTGTAAATGATTGACTAAATAAATAGTCCCAAGCGAGCGTGCCTGGGACTATTACAACCATTCAAAATAGATATTATTCTTGAGGTGCGGCTTCTTCGATCGGTCCTTCTTCGGGAGCAGGTTGGTCGAAACGATGCTCGTTGACTTCAACCATGGCGTTGATGGTATCGATGCGCTTATCAGAAAATCCGGTGCCCGATGGAATCAACTTACCGATGATTACGTTTTCCTTCAATCCGAACAACGGATCTTGATCGGCGGCAATGGCGGCTCCGGCCAGCACTTTGATCGTATGCTGGAATGAGGAAGCCGATAGCCAGGATTCCGTGTTGAGCGAGGCTTTGGTGACGCCGAGCAGCATCTCGATAAAGCGCGCGGGCTGTTTGCCTTCTTCACGCAGTTTTTCGTTGAGCAGCCGGATCTCCATGCGATCGACCATATCCATTGGCAGAAATCCCGAATCGCCCGGGCGGATGATTTGAACCTTGCTCATCATTTTGCGGATGATTACCTCAAAGTGCTTGTCGTTGATGTTCTGCCCTTGAGCACGATAAACGTTCTGGATTTCGCTCAGCAGGTAAAGCTGGCAAGCTTCGCGGCCTTTGATGCGCAGGATGGTATGAGGATTCAATGATCCTTCGGTCAACGCCTGCCCGGCTTCTACCTTGTCACCGTTCTTGATGATCAACCGCAGCATACCCGGAATTTCAAATTCTTCCGTTTCGACGAGATCGTAAGAAACCACGACCTTGTTTTTCTTGACTTCGACACGTCCGCCATGTTGGGCCAGAATGGTGGCGTCTTCATTGGCTGCGATAACGTCAGCGTCCTTTACTTCAGCCTCATCAGCCACCTTGATCTCCCAACCTTCGGGGATGGCATATTCATCCTGGATCAACTCGCTGTGTTCAACTTTTACACGGTTCAATTCGTTGGATGAATCGCCGGTCACGATGGCAGCCGTACCGGTGATGGTAGCCATGATGGCTTCACCTTTCGGCATGCGCCGGGCTTCAAACAACTCTTCCACGCGAGGGAGACCTGTCGTGATATCCGAGCCGGCAGCAACACCACCGGTATGGAAAGTACGTAAAGTCAATTGTGTACCGGGTTCGCCGATGGACTGAGCGGCAATTGTGCCGACCGCGGTGCCTTTCTCAACAACTTTTCCGCGTCCCAGATCCATGCCGTAACATTTCTGGCATAATCCATGTTTCAGTTCGCAGGTTAATGGGGAGCGAACGCGCACTTCCTCGATACCGGCAGCTTTCAACTTGATCAGGTCTACATTGCCAATCATCTGATCGCGCTCCAGGATAATTTCACCGGTCTTGGGATCGGTAACATTGTCGGCGGATGTCCGCCCGTACAGGCGGGACTCCAATGATTGACCGGCAACATCGTCGCCCTTGCGGATCCAGATTCCTTCGTTGGTACCGCAATCCTCTTCATTGATGATCATGTCCTGGGCAACATCCACCAGGCGGCGAGTCAGATAACCGGCATCCGCAGTACGCAAGGCGGTATCAGCCAAACCTTTACGCGCGCCATGGGTGGAGATAAAGTATTCCAGCGCGGTCAATCCTTCGCGGAAATTGGATTGGATCGGCAGGCGGATAATGCGTCCAGCCGGATCAGCCATCAAACCGCGCATACCAGCCAACTGTGAAATGGGGCCGAAACCGCCTTTGGTTGCTCCGGAGTTAGCCATTGTGGAGAGGTTTCCGGTGGGATCCATGCTTCCGCGTACAGCATCCGCAACCTTTTT
>CALGUJ010000299.1 GCA_937902055.1 uncultured Pelolinea sp. | reverse complement strand
CTACACGGTTTATCGCCCCAAGGAAAGACATCCATGTTGCAGGATATCGAGTCTGATCGGAAAACTGAGGTGGATATCTTTGGTGGAAAAGTGGTGGCGCTTGGTAGAATTTATAATGTACCCACTCCGGTGAATGAAACTTTTCTTCGCATTATCCATGTGTTGGAGCAAAATCCGGTTAGTATACCACTGTGAAAATTCGACCTGCCGTCAGGGTAGTCAAGGGAACTCTGAGTTATTAATAAATACTTTATTGATATGCGAAGAAATAAAGTAAAAGAATAGCGCCTCGCAGTGATTTGCCTGCCCTCGAACGGGGGAACTCTGCGACAGAACGAAGTCCGCTTGAGGAAACCTACTGACACTTGTCCCCTCCCTGGGGGTTCGAAGACAGAAAACAATAGCGCCCCCGCAGAGATTCGAACTCTGAACCTACTGATTCGAAGTCAGGCGCTCTGTCCATTGAGCTACGGGGGCGTTCCTGAAATTATACCCGATTGTCTTGCGGCTGTTAATTGTATGCTAAACCCCCACCTGTAGGATATTTAAACCTTAAAATACTATATATATACTTGACATTCCTGTAAAAAGATATATTATATACATCAGTAAGACTCGATAAAGGCAAACCTGTCGAAAGGCAGGGGCGCAAAGCTCTGGGTCTAAGGCTGATGAAAATCAGCTAGGATCGC
The DNA here is from genome assembly GCA_937902055.1 of uncultured Pelolinea sp. Taxonomy (GTDB): domain Bacteria; phylum Chloroflexota; class Anaerolineae; order Anaerolineales; family Anaerolineaceae; genus Pelolinea. Next base: position 4,233 of record CALGUJ010000299.1, on the reverse strand, counting down.
CAAGCCGCCGAAAGTCTGATTGCGTTTTAAAGCATAGGACAACATAGTACTACCAACGTATTTGATGCTATCAACGTAGATCCCATGCAGGGATTGTTTTTGGCATACGTCGGCGGATTTGGCAAAGGCCCAAATCCGCTTTTTGTTATCGAGCAAGCAGAGGAAAAATATGGGAAGATTTTTACTCGAATTGCTCAAGATCGTTGTCGTCACAGCTTTGCTGCTGACCCTCGCATTTGGCGTGTGGCTTTACTATCGCGGGGCGCAGCCCATGGATATCCCCGAAGCCCGCGGTATCACCTTTTGGCAATTCATTCAGGATCGCTGGGCGGCATACCGCCAGGCTGACGCGCGCGTCAGCGCCCTGCCGCAATACCTCGGCTGTCGTAACGACGTCTTGTACTATCTCCCCTTGAATTTACGTGGTTCATTCAACTTCGCTTACGCCAGCTTGAATCCGGATTCCAAATTGGCTTTCGCCTTCAAATATTGGGAGGAACAAAAACCGGATGAAGTGCTGCCTAAACTCCGTGAAGTAAATATTTCGGAAGTGCCGGAAGTTTTCTGGTCATATTTCGAACGCGCCTACTGGCGCGCTCTGGTCAGCATCGATTATCTTTCCGCCGAATGCAAGCTTGGCCCGGTTGGCTTTGAAAGTATTTTGGGAGGGAAATAAGATGAGACGGATTGGACAGATTATTTTCCTTCTTGCCCTGATCATTCCGGTTTTGTTCGCCGGCTGCAGCTCCGTCTCCATATACGCCCAGCGTGCAACTGCCACGGCTTATTCCGCGGATTATATGACCACCGCCATGCAGGCTGCCGAGACCGGAGCGATGGCTTTATGCAACATTGATTTCACTGCCGGTAGGCAGGCTTATATCGATCAAATCTGCGCGGCGTCATCCGAACTGGGTTGCTCGTTCTTCACCAACCAGGTGAATCAAGCCTGGGCGGATCTTGAGCGGGCTTACAGCGCCAACGTCCTTGAATGCCAGCCGGCCACCAGCCGTTTTCTCGAAGAAGGCCAGCAATTCGGCATGCATGTGCAATATTGGTTGGTCACACTCAAAGGCACCAGGGGTTGGTCGGCGGGCAGCAGTTCCCGCGAATATTGGCTCCAGGTGGCGGAAGAGAACAGCAATTGGAAATTAAATCGTGTATTGACGAGCGACGAAGTCGCTTTTTATCTCACCATTGATTCGATGGGAGCGGAAGAGTAGTTGAGAGGAGAGTTGAGGTGGATTATGAATAAGCGCTTTTTTGCGATCATTCTGGCTTTCATGATGATTTTGGGAACCACGGGAACCGTTTTTGCGGAAAAGAAGACCGGTTCGGATGATGACACCGGCGAGAGCTCCACCACTGATAACGCGGCGCCTGATCCGGGCGTTAGCAGCGGCCAGGACACAACCAAAACTTCCACTATTAGGTGGATCCTGCCGCATGGCGATACCTTCGTGATCGACGGCGTGGATGTAAATATTGTTTTGGACTGGGAATCGCTCAATATCACCTCGGAGCGCGATAGCGGCAACGGTACGGTCAGCTTTATCGGCATTGGCGGTTCTTCCGATAGTACCGACTCCGGCAGTTCATGCGGCAGCGGTTCGGGTCGTGGTAATTGCACCTGTACTTGCCAGAATAATAACATTGGTAACGGCAACGGCAACAGCAACGGCGGCGGGCCGCTGGATAGCAGCGATTGCGGGGATGTTTGGGTCACCCCCGGCTCGATTTCGGCTTCCGCTGAGCAGATTGCGCCAAACTATGCGGTGGTATTAAACCAGGATCCTGACGAGAACGGCGTCACCATCCGCTGGCATATCAGTATCGCGCCCACCACGGTGAGCTACGAAAAATGGAAGATCATCGGACACCGCCACGTGGCTTGCGTCGAGGATGATAACAAAGGCCACAACAATAATAAGGATGCTGATGATCCCTGCCCGCGTGGTTGGCATCATGTGATCGAGCATATTTGGGCTTGCACGGTAACCACTAAAACGTACAAGGAGAGTATCGGCCAATTGGTGGCTGGCGCCTCGCTTACCCTGAATTCGCGCGCCTGGATCAACGGTGAATTGGCCAATGCCTATCCCGGGGCGAAATTGCAGCATCCCGATTGGGGTATTTCGCAAACTCCCTCATGTGTATGGAATGGCGATCTGTGCAACTGGAACTTCACCGCGAAAATACCGGTGGTGGATCCCGGTTGGTACGATATCAGGCTCAGCGGGCAAACCTCCGGTACGCGTGTCTCGCCCGCGCGCAGTTTCGATATCAATGCCGGCGAGTTCAGCGTTTATCTGATGGATAACACTGCCATGACGCAATAATTTTCTAACTGGAAGTTTTGGTTAGCCGAAAAATCTTGGGAAGATGATGGAGCTAAGATCATGAAAAAAATATTACCAATCTTGCTGGCGGCGGTGGCATTCATCGTGGTGTTGTTGATCCTCTCACCCGCGCCGGAAGAGAACGTGCTGGTGGCGGCATACGACCTCAGCATGGGCCACATTATGCAGGAAGGCGACGCTATGTATGCCACTTTCCCGAAAGAAATGGTGCCCGAAGACGCGGTTTTCGAACCAGCTGAGATGATCGGATTGACGCTGCTGACCGGACGTTCCCAGGGCGACATCATCCGCAAGGCTAATCTCGGCACCGAACCGATGGCGTTAGCGCCAAATGAGCGCGCGGTGGCGATCACGGTGAATAACGCCTCCGGTTTAGCGGGCTTGCTGCGGCCGGGCGATATGGTTGGCGTTACAGCAGTGATCGATTCCGGCAGTATCGGCGAGATTGGTACATTCAGCAAGGCTGCGGTGGAGAATTTGCGCGTCCTCTATCTCTCGCCCGATTTCCAGGCTGTCGATGAGCAAAATAATGTAATAACCAGCCAGACGGATAACACCACCGCCACCGTTCAAAAAGAACGCAAAAGCGAAGGGGCGTTGGTACTGGCGGTGCCGATTGAATCCGAAACCATCGTTTATGAATTCAAAGACGTCGAGCCCGAGCTGGGTACTCAATTGCGCAGCGTAAATGCAGTGGAAATGTTGATTGCGCTGCAAGCCAGTGATAACGCGCAACTGTATCTTTACCTGATGCCGCGCGATGCGGAGAAGATGGTAACTTCCGTGTTGTGGCTGCCAGAATTGGTGATCAAACCCTATAAACCCACGCCTACTATAAACCCTTACGCGGTTGAAACACCCATGCCCGGAGAAGACTTGACCGGAGGTAATTAATGGCCGGATGGAATACTGAAAACAACGAAGCAACCGGTAACGACGAAGCTGTGGTCATGCTCCTGGCTGGACCGCCTTCACGGGTGAATGCCTGGTTCACGTCGCTGCAAATGGACTCGCGTTTCCGCGTGAACACCTTTTCCACCGATCCACAAGATCTGGAAAACAAGATGGGATACAACCCGGAAGCGATCCTGCTGGACGCAACCATTTTCACCGGTCCCGAGAACCTGGTCCGGTTCCTGACCAAGACTGCCAGCGCGGTGTATGTCATCCTGCCGCGTGAAGCCGGCGACGATACCCGCAAATCGCTCACCGAATTGCCTTCCGTCAGGGGCGTGTTCATCAATGATATCAACCTGTCCCAGATGGCTGGGCGTATTTATGCCGAAGTTGTGGCGATGCGCAACCAGGCTCCCACCCTGGCGCAAGTGGGCAAGGGCTACCGCACAGAACGGATTGCCGGCGGTTTGCGGGTGATCACGGTCTGGAGCCGCACCGGCGGGTGCGGCAAGTCCACCCTTGCGGCTGCCCTGGCTTTGGAAGCGGCGCAGCGCGGCATCAAGACGCTTTTGGTCGGTTTGAGCGTTCCCGATATTTCCCTGCCCACTTTTCTGAATCTGAAAACTACTCCCAACCTGTTCGGCTGGCTGGCCAGCCCTTCCTTTGAGGGCGGTATACGCCCGAATGTGCAATCCAAAGGGTTGTTGGATGTACTGGTCGGTTTGCAGGATGGTATTAAAGAAAAAGAATTGGTCCGCCCGCCCGAAGATCCGGCATCCATCAACCAGCTGGTTATCAATGCCACCTTCGGCGGTTACAGTATTGTCATCCTGGATACCCCGGTCTCAGGCGCTTATTCCAATGCCATCTCAGCCAGCAATACCATGGTCATGGTAACGACGCCCATGCTCGATCAAGCCGTCGTTTCCGCGGAAGCCTACCGCATGGCCTTCAAGCGCATGCGCGATCAACACCG
>CALGUJ010000298.1 GCA_937902055.1 uncultured Pelolinea sp. | reverse complement strand
ACGTGGAATCACTTTCCGCCTACGCGCGCCAGTTTCTGGGCCAGATGGATAAACCCGACGTGGATTATATCGAAGGGCTCTCGCCGGCCGTCTCCATTGACCAGAAAGCCACCTCGCACAACCCGCGCTCCACCGTTGGAACCGTCACCGAAATTTACGACTACCTGAGGCTGCTGTTCGCGCGTTCCGGCATCCCGCATTGCCCGGTGTGCGGCAAGGAAGTGGTCAAACAGTCCGCGCAGGAAATCGTGGACACCATCTCCCGTCTGCCGGAGAGCACCAAATTATTGGTGCTGGCGCCGGTCATCCGCGGCCGCAAGGGAACCTACCAGGCGGTTTTCGATGAAATTCGCAAGGCCGGTTTCATCCGCGCGCGCGCCGACGGCACGGTTGTTAACCTGGACGACGAAATCGAGCTGGACCGTTACAAAATCCATAACATTGAAGCGGTGGTGGACCGCCTGGTGGTGCCGTCCGCGCAGGATGAGGGCGAGCAGAACGCCTTTATCAGCCGCTTGACGGATTCAGTGGAAACCGCGCTCAAGGTGGGCGAAGGCTACATCATCGTGCAGAATCTTTCGGTCGAGCCGGCGCTTGACCTGTTCTATTCGGAACACCTGGCCTGCCCCGAACACGGCGTCAGCCTGCCGGAGATCGAACCGCGCAATTTCTCCTTCAATACGCCTCACGGCGCCTGCCCCACCTGTCAGGGATTGGGCATCAAGCAGGAGATCGATCCCGACCTGCTCATTCCGGATAAAGAGCTTTCCTTCAACGACGGCGCGATCGTGGCCATGGAATGGAACGATTCGCGCGAACAAGGTAAATATTACTGGCAGATGCTTTCCGCTGCCGCCAAGGCTTACCACGTTGACCTCAACGTGCCGGTAGGTGAACTGCCCGAAGAAAAATTGAACGTGATCCTGTACGGAACGGGCGGCAAAGAAGTGGAAATGGACCTGCGCGGGTCCGATGATCGGCGCACCGTGCTGCGCACCACTTTCGAAGGCGTCATCCCCAACCTGATGCGGCGCTTCCGCGAAACGCAATCGGAATACATCCGCACCAAGATCCAGGAGTTCATGAGCGACCAGCCTTGCCCGGATTGCGGCGGCAACCGGCTGCGGCCGGAATCGCTGGCCGTGACGGTGGACGGTAAAAACATCATGGAAGTCGCCAACTGGCCGGTGGAACGCACGCTGGAATGGATCGAACGCTTAATGAGCGGCGGCTCCCCCTTGAATGACCGCGACCGCGCCATCTCGGAACGCGTATTAAAAGAGATCCGCGACCGATTAGGTTTTCTGGTCAACGTCGGCCTGGATTACCTGACCCTCAAGCGTTCCGCAGCCACCCTTTCGGGCGGCGAAGCCCAACGCATCCGCCTGGCCACCCAGATCGGGTCGCATCTAATGGGCGTATTGTACGTGCTGGATGAACCTTCCATCGGCCTGCACCCGCGCGACAATGCGCGCCTGCTGGCCACCCTGGAAGAACTGCGCGACCAGGGCAACACCGTGCTGGTGGTGGAGCACGACGAGGAAACCATTCGCAAGGCAGACTGGATCGTCGACCTGGGCCCCGGCGCAGGCGAACACGGCGGCGAGGTGATCGCCGAAGGGCCGGTGGACGCCATCCTGGCCAACCCCCATTCGCTGACCGGCGCATACCTTTCGCGACGCCTGACCGTGCCGCTGCCGGAAAATCGGCGGCTGGGCAACGGCAAACATTTGACCGTGATCGGCGCCACCGCCAACAACCTGAAAAATCTGGACGTGGAAATTCCACTGGGCAAGCTGGTGTGCATCACCGGCGTGAGCGGCTCGGGCAAATCCTCCCTGATGGTGGACGTGCTCTACGAAGCGCTGGCGCGCGACCTCAACCGCGCGCATACCAACCCCGGCGGATACAAGCGCATCGAAGGGATCAACCACCTCGACAAGATCATCAACATCGACCAGTCGCCCATCGGGCGCACGCCGCGTTCCAACCCCGGAACTTACACCGGCATGTGGGACGAAATCCGCAAACTGTTTGCTGAATTACCCGAAAGCAAGATGCGCGGCTATACCAGCGGGCGTTATTCCTTTAATGTACACGGCGGGCGCTGTGAAGCCTGCCAGGGCAACGGCCAATTGCGTATTGAAATGCAGTTCCTGCCGGACGTGTACGTGCCCTGCGACGTGTGCCACGGCGCGCGCTTCAACCGCGAGACCCTGCAGGTCAAGTATAAAGGCCTCACCATCGCCGACGTGATGAACCTGACGGTCGACAGCGCCATGGAATTTTTCGAGAACATCCCGCGCGTCGTGCGCAAGCTGCAAACCCTGCAGGAAGTGGGCCTGGGTTACATCCGCATCGGTCAATCCGCCACCACCCTGTCGGGCGGCGAAGCGCAGCGCGTCAAACTCTCACGCGAGCTTTCGCGGCGCGCCACCGGTAAAACCCTCTACGTACTGGACGAACCCTCCGTTGGCCTGCACGCGGCCGACGTGCACAAGCTGGTGGAGGTGCTGCAGCGCCTGGTGGACGCGGGCAACTCCGTTTTGATCATCGAGCACAACCTCGACATCATCAAAACCGCCGATTACCTGATCGACCTGGGGCCGGAGGGAGGCGACCGCGGCGGCGAGCTGATCGCGGCCGGCACGCCCGAGGAGGTCTGCGAAGTGGCGAATTCCTTCACCGGGCAGGTGCTCAAGGAATATTTCCGCGATTACTACAAGAAAGCCTGCTGAGTTTTAAAGAATCCGCTTCTGAAGCGGATTCTTTCCAATTTTTCTGCTTTGAAAAACCCCCACGAATCTGTATAATGCATTTGTAGGATAATATTCCGGGGTTGGCCTGGGGGATGCATTTTTCGCTAGTCATTGAACCGCCTGCAGTCATAAAACCCAAGCGAGAGGTGAGACAGGAGGTTGATATGGCTATTCTGCAAATTGATCTGTTCGACCAAACGAACAACCGGCGGATTTGGGTTTCGTTGCGCGATAACCTGCCCATTCTGGACCTGATCCAAAAACTGGTGAGCGATCTCGAATTGAAACAGGGCGAATATGAGCTGTTGGATGAGGACAGCGGGCGCAAATTATCCGAAGAAGCAACCCTCAAAGAAGAAGGGATTGAAGATCAGCAGCTATTGCGCCTGCGCAAGAAGAAGAAAATTCCGGTAATTG
>CALGUJ010000297.1 GCA_937902055.1 uncultured Pelolinea sp. | reverse complement strand
CGGGAGCGACGGGATTCGAACCCGCGGTCTCGGCCTTGACAGGGCCGCATGTTAAGCCACTACACCACGCCCCCGCGGGAGATGAAAGTTTAACATGACTTATATACTGCGTCAAGTGAATTCAAGTCTAAAGGACTGGTTTTGGGCGGTCAGTTCAAACCGGAGATCCAGTTCTCGTGCCCGCGTTCCCAGGTGTGAATGGCCTCATCCTTGAACCATAATTTGATCTCGGCTTCGGCCGTTTCCGGAGAATCGGAAGCATGGATCAGGTTGCGGCTGGTGAGCAGCGCCAGGTCGTGGCGGATGGTGCCGGGAGCGGCTTCCAGCGGATTGGTGGCGCCAACGGTTTGGCGCACGGCCTTGATCGCTTCAGTGCCTTCCCAAACCATAACCACCAGCGGGGAGGAGGTGAGGTATTTAACCAGGCCATTATAAAACGGCTTGCCCTTATGGACGGCATAATGCGTTTCGGCAAATTCGGTGCTGACATGGCGCAGGTCCATTGCGATCAGCATCAATCCGCGGTTTTCGAGCCGGCGGATGATTTCCCCGATCAAACCGCGCTGCAAACCGTCCGGTTTGATCAAAACCAGAGTTCGTTGACTATTAATCATCATTACCCTTTCAAAGCGAGATGGATTTTTGGGCGCGCGTGAACACTTCAAGCGCTTTTTCTTTTTGATTCAAACGCTGGTAGATATTGCCCAGCGCCAGCCATAAATTGGATTCATGCGGATAATCCCGGCAAGCGGCTTCAAGCACGTCCCGCACTTCCGCCAGATGATCATCCTCATCCGCCAGCTCGCGCAAGAAACGCAGGGCGGGCGCAAAATTGCCTTCATCGATCAATTGGCGCGATTGCCGCAGAATCTCGCCGCTTGTGAGGGGAGCAACGCGGATCTGCTGGGTATCCTGCAGGGAAATTTCCGGGGCGGCAGTGGCTTCGGGTTCAAAGACGTCCTTGACCCATTGAGACGCGGCCGGCTGCGAATTTTCAACTTCGGAAATTTCCACCGGCGCGTCATGATCGATCAGTCCGCATTCATCTTCAGCCGCCGGAAATTCGAGGTCGGGAACGGGTTCCGCGACGGCCGCCTGGCCGGTTTCGGCAGCGCCGGTTTGGGCACCCGAATCAACCAGCGGAGATTCGGCGATATCCGGTGTTGCGATTTCGTCTGCCGCAGGCCCGGGGGCAACAGCGGCATCAGCGCCGGCAACCAGCGGCGCCTCGAGGATCAGGGGAGACTCCGCAGCGCTTGCAGGCGCGTCAAATTGAGCACTATCCGCAGGCAGGTTTTGCGCTTCCGCGGGAACGCCGATTTCGGCATCACTGCCACCGGCGGCTTCAGCAACCTCACGTTCGGGTTCGTGGCCGCGTTTCTGCAGACGATCGAGGAAATTCTGCCGACGATTCAGCGTCAGCAATTCGTTGTCCCTGTCGCGGGTAAGTTCTTCAAATAACGTCATCCCAGCCGAGGGCTGTTCCTGCGCGCTTTCCTGTTCCTGACCGGCTTCTTCCAGAATGGCGTTCCAATCCAGATCATCGGCGGAAGCTTCCTCAGAAGCCGGCAAAGACGAAACCACCCAGGTATCGGCAAGGAAATTGGCCCAATCATGGATCCCATTCTCTTCATCCAAATCACTTTCGATCTGAACGGCGATATCGGGAATATCCGCAACGGACTGCGTGGCCGGCAGCATATACCGGTAGTAAGGGTCCAGCTCAGCCAGGCGTAAGCGATAATTGCTGTCTGCCTGTTCGCTATGCAAGTCCTGAAAAGCCAAATCCAGAATCTCGTTGGCTTTCCAGCAGTATGGAAGCTGGCTGACGATATCGACACAGGTTTCCACCGCTTCGATGCGGCTGCCGGCTTTCCAGAGCATATCCGCCAGGATCAATTTGAAATCGATGCGGTTGGGTTTTTCATAAAGCCCCAGCTTGATCTCGGCAATGGCCTGATCGAACAAATTCGAGCGCGCGTACATTTTAATCAGGGCGCCGCGCGTGAGGCGGATCTTGTTTGGTTCAACGCTGTCGCGCTTGTGATACAGGCGCTTCAGTTCATCCTGCAGCGAGGGATTGGCCGGCTGCAATTCAAAAGCCATCAACATGTGTTCAATGGCTTGATCCATCTCACCTTTGTTTTCATGAATGAAACTCAGGCCGACGTTGGCAACGAAATCGTCGGGAAAGACGGAAAGGATGATATTGAATATCCTTTCAGAGAGTTCGATATCCTGCTTTTCCAGGAAGTTCTTGCCCAGCTTGCGGTAGGTTTCAATCTCCTTGGGAAATTTTCGGAGGATATTGGCGCAATGAGAAAAAGCCTCTTCAATTTGATGGTTTTCGATCAGCCTTTCAATTTTACGATGGTATTCTCTCAGTGCTATATTCGCCATGAACTCTTGTTCCTTCCCCGGATCATTCTCCCAAGTAATCGCGCAATTTCCTGCGAATGGTTGGATGGCGCAGACGGCTGAGAGCTTGCGCTTCGATCTGGCGCACCCGTTCGCGGGTAACGCCCATCTTGCGGCCTACTTCCTCAAGGGTGTAAGCCTGGCCGTCCAGCAGCCCGTAGCGCAATTGCAGGATGCGTACTTCGCGCGGGGGCAGGGTATCCATAACGGCTTCCAGGTGTTCGCGCAGCAGGTTATACGTGGCAGTCACATCCGGAGCGGGGATCTCGTTATCCTCGATGAAGTCGCCCAGCACGGAATCATCCTCGTTATCCGTCGGCGTTTCCAATGAAAGCGGGCGACGGGATACCTTGATCATATTCTCGACTTTCTTGGGGATGACATCCAGGGCATCCGCCAATTCTTCGATGGAAGGATCGCGGCCCAGCTTTTGGGTGAGCTGGTGCTGCGTGCGCAGCAGCTTGTTAATCTGGTCGCCCATGTGGACCGGCACGCGGATGGTGCGTCCCTGGTCGGCGATGGCGCGCGTGACCGCCTGGCGGATCCACCAGGTGGCATAGGTGCTGAATTTGTGGCCGCGGCGGTAATCGAATTTCTTGGTGGCGCGAATCAGGCCAATGTTGCCTTCCTGGATGAGATCCAGGAACGGAACGCCGCGCCCCATGTATTTTTTGGCTACGCTGATCACCAGGCGGGAGTTGGCGGTGATCAGGTGTTCCCTGGCAGCCCAACCGTCCTCGATCAACAGGCGCAGCTCGGTTTTTCTTTTATTATTGACTTTTCCGCGCGCCAACTCTTCGCGCGCCATACGGCCGCGCTCGATACGCTGCGCCAGCTCGACTTCTTCTTCGGCTGTCAACAACGGAACGCGGCTGACTTCTTTCAGGTACAAGCCAATGGTATCATCGGTGTCGATGTGTTTCAGGTCATCGATGGTGGTATCCTGGCTGTCATCGACGATCTCTTTTATTTCATCTTTTATCAGCTCATCTTCCGACGGGCTGGGGGCGACTTCTTCATCATCATCCACGTATTGGATACCCGCCGACAGCAAGGCGGCAAACGCTTCTTCAAGCTGCGATACGTCCTGTTCCGCGTCCGGGAAAAAATGCAGGATATCATCGATCGTGACATACGATTTTTGATGGCCAATCTCGATCAAACGAGAAATCGCGGAATACTCCAAATTTTCATCATCATCCAGTACTTCTATTTTCTTGTTATTCATACGATAAACTAAGCGACCTCACATCCGGTTTATGCAGCCTTAAGTATCCGTGATTACCTCTAATCAGGATACACTTTTTCAATATAAAAATCAATGACGCAGCAATGTATTAAATGTAAGATAAATAAGCGGTACTTAAGGAAACAAGCCCAACTGCACAATTATGTACTATACAAAAAATAAACTTAAAAGTCAATCATTATTTAATATTTAATAAGGAATTTACAAATATTTTACAGTGAGTATAAATAAAACATGATAAGGAGCTACCGAATTGTTATTCAACGAATTACAATAGGCTGATTGCGCGGATTGAAATATTACGGAAAAACGCAAAAATTTGATATGATAAGTTAATTATGGTAGCCAGGAGGAAGAAATGTACATCGTCCAGGTGCACGTCACTGTAGAGGAAGATTCGATCCAGGCATTCAAAAATGCCACGATTGAGAATGCCCGCAATAGTATCAAAGAACCCGGCGTGGCTCGTTTTGATGTCATTCAACAAACCGATGACCCCACCCGCTTTGTCCTGATCGAAGTATATAAGGATGAAGAAGCGGCAGTGGAACACAAGAAAACAGAGCATTACGCGATTTGGAAATCCACCGTGGAAGACATGATGGAAGAACCGCGTTATGGGATTAAATATCGCAACATCTTTCCTCTCGATGAAGGAAAGTGGTAATTTCCTGCGGACCGGATGAACCATGCAGATTGATTTCGCCACCTCCGGCAGAATAATATTCGGCAACGGAAAAGCAAAAGAACTGCCCCAGCTCGTTCAAGGGTTAGGGCAGCGGGCTTTCATCGCCCGCTCAAAAAGCCATCCATTCGCCCAACAGGTCAACACGCTATTGCGGACGGTCGATGTTGAAGCGATCGAATACGTCGTGCAGGGCGAACCCACCATCCAAAGCGTCAAAACCGCGCTGGAGCAAGCGCGCGCGGCGCAATGCGACCTTGTCATTGGCATCGGGGGAGGTTCGGTGATCGATACCGGCAAGGCCGTTGCGG
>CALGUJ010000296.1 GCA_937902055.1 uncultured Pelolinea sp. | reverse complement strand
CCCATGGCGTGCATCAGGATGAAGTTCTCAAAATCCTCTTCCTGCGCCATCTTGGCCGAAAGCCGGCCGGCCATGGGGAAGGCGCTGATGCCGCAGGCGCCGATCAACGGATTGACCTTGCCCTTGGTCACAAAAGCCATCAATTTACCGAACAATAATCCCATGACCGTATCGAGCACAAAGGCTAATAAACCCAGCGCGAGAATTTGCAGGGTGGCCAGGTTCAGGAAGCTCTCCGCGGTCATCGTGCCGCCGATGGTCAATCCCAGGAACAGGGTGGCGATATTGATAATCTCGTTCTGCGCCGATTTGTTCAAGCGGTCCACCACACCCGATTCACGCAGCAGGTTGCCCAGCATCAACGCCGCGATCAGCGGGGCGGCCGTGGGCGCCAGGATGCTGATTACGATCGTGACCACGATCGGGAAAACGATCAAGGCTTTCTTGCTGACCGGCTTGGGGGAGTATTCCATGCGGATCCGGCGTTCTTTTTTGGTGGTCATCAGCTTCATGACCGGCGGCTGGATGATGGGGATCAGGCTCATGTAGGAATATGCCGCCACCGCGATGGGCGCCAGCATGTGAGGAGCCAGTTTTCCGGCCACGTAAATCGCGGTCGGCCCGTCGATGGCGCCGATCACGCCGATGGAGGCGGCTTCATTCAGGTTGAAGCCCAGCAAGGTGGCCAGGATCAAGGTGCCGTAGATGCCGAATTGCCCGGCGGCTCCCAACAAGGCCATCTGCGGCATAGCCAGCAGCGGGCTGAAATCGATCATGCCGCCCACGCCGATGAAAATTAGCAGCGGGAAAAGCTCGGATTGAATTCCGGCGCGATAGAGCACGGAGAGAAAACCCTCGCCTTCGGCCGAAGCGGCCATGCCCAGGTTAGCCAGGATGCAACCAAACCCGATCGGCAGCAGCAGCACCGGCTCGTATTCCCTGGCGATGGCCAGGTAGATCAGGATCAAGCCCACCCCGATCATGATCAGATTCCCGCCGTGCAGGATCAGGAAATCCTGGCTGAAGTAGGTCCAAAGAGCGCTGAAGTTCATGGCTAAGCTGCCTTTTCGCTGACTTCCATTAACAATTTGCCTTGCTGAACCTGCTCGCCGACGGCGATGTGTATCTTTTCTACTTTTCCTGCATGGCTGGCGCGAATGGAATTTTTCATCTTCATGGCTTCCAGGACGCATAATTCCTGGCCGAATTCAACCTGATCGCCCTCTTTCACTTTGATCTCGATGATCACCCCGGGAATGGGCGCGCTGACCGCGCCGGCTTTGCCGCAGGCTGCTGCGGCAGTTCCAATACCGGCGGCATGGACGGGAATGGCGGATGGGGCAGGCGATTGCGTCGAAAGGACGCCGGGGGTGGCGGAAGGAAATTCTTCCGGCCAGACTTCCAAGGGCTCGCCGTCAATTTCCACCGGAATGGGGCGGGCGTGGAGGTTGCCAACCTGGACCTCGAATGTTCTATCCTGAATTTTGACAGTGATTTTCATTATTAACCCTTCTTCCTGCGTGCGAAAGCTGTGGATGAATTGATCTGGCGATTACGCCCCAGGCTCAGCCAGGGACTGAGGCTGCTCTTATCTGCCGATGCGGCGCCTGGCAGGGATACCCTTTGCAAGGCTAGCGCCACAGCCGTCGCGGCGGCGGCCGCTTTTAAGGAGGATTCGGAGCTGCCGGCGGTTTCTTCTGAAGCGGTTTCAACTTCAACCGGTGCGTCTTTTCCGGCGGTCAGTTTTACCAGGACGTCCATCATTCCCCATAACAGGATCAATCCCACAAAAACCATCCCACCGCCGATCAATGTGATTAATAAGGCATTATTCATGGTGAACGCTTCCCTATACCGGCGGATTGCCGTGCTTGCGGGGTGGATTCTGAACCTGCTTATCCTTAATGATCGAAAGCGCGCTGATGATCTTCGTGCGGGTTTCGGAGGGCAGGATGATCTCGTCGCAAAAACCGGCATTGGCTGCCGCGTATGGATTGAGGTATTTCTCTTTATATTCCCGGATGACTTTTTCCCGTTCCGCATCCGGGTTTTCCGCGGTTTGAATGCGTTTGGTATGCAGGATACTGGCCGCGCCTTCAGCGCCCATCACGGCGATCTCGGCTGTCGGCCAGGCATAGGTAACGTCGGTGCCGAGGTATTTGCTGCTCATCACGATATAGGCGCCGCCGTAGGCTTTGCGCGTGACCACGCTGACCTTGGGCACGCTGGCCTCGGAATAAGCGAACAGCACTTTGGCGCCGTGGCGGATGATGCCGCGGTGTTCCTGCTGGACTCCCGGCAGGAAGCCGGGCGAATCCACGAAGGTCACCAGGGGGATGTTGAAACAATCGCAGAAGCGCACAAAGCGGCAAATCTTATCCGAGGCGTCAATGTCGATCACGCCTGCCATGGAACTGGGTTCCTGCGCCACGATGCCGACCGAGTTGCCGTTCATGCGCGCCAGGCCGATGATGGCGCTGGTGGCGAAGGCGGGCTGCAATTCCAGGAAGGATTCGCGGTCCACCACGCGCTGGATAACTTCATGCATGCTGTAGGGTTGGGTTTCTTCGTCCGGGACGATGGTGTCCAGGTAGCTGTCCATGCGAAAAGGATCGTCTGCGGGGGAGGCGGCTGGCGGATTTTCCACATTGTTCCCCGGCAGATAGCCGACAAGCGCGCGGCAGAGCATCAGAGTATCATGCTCGCTGGCTGCGGTCAGTGAAGCCACGCCGCTGGTTGCCAGGTGCACCTGCGCACCGCCCAGGCTTTCAAAATCCACTTCCTCACCGGTGATGGTTTTGATCACGTTAGGGCCGGTGATGAACATATAGGATTGCTTCTCCACCATCAAGATTAAATCCGTCAGGGCGGGGGAGTAGGCTGCGCCACCGGCGCAGGGTCCCATGATGACGCTGATCTGCGGCACCACGCCGGAATAAAGGGCATTGCGGTGGAAGATCTCGGCGTAACCGCCCAGGCTGCGGATACCTTCCTGGATGCGCGCGCCACCCGAGTCGATCAGGCCGATGATGGGCGCGCCGTTCTGCACGGCCAGGTCCATCACGCGGCAGATCTTGTGGCTTTGCATCTCGCCCAGCGAGCCGCCATTGGCGGTGAAATCTTGCGCATACACAAAGACCGGGCGGCCGTCGATTTGCCCGTAACCGGTCACCACCCCATCTCCCAGGATGCGGCTTTGCGGATCATCCGCCAGATCGTCCCGCTGCAGGATAAAAGGCTCGAGCTCCTGGAAAGAAGAAGGATCAAGCAATTCTTCCAGCCGTTCGCGGGCGGTCATCTTGCCTTTCTCGTGCTGTTTGGCAATGCGTTCCTCGCCGCCGCCGAGCAAGGATAATTTTCGGAATTTTTTCAAATCATCATTCTTCGATTGCGTTGAGCTCATAAATTCATCCTGTGTTTTTTATTATTTTAATCCCGCAGTTCGTTCAAAAAGTCATTGACATTCGTATTGAATTATTGTAATATGTGATATGTAATATATCACATATTACATAGATTTGAAAGAATCGAGACAAATATGGAAAAGGCTCCTAAAAGTAAACCGGCTGCGTTGACGGATTGGACTTATCAATATCTGAAGAAGAGCATACTAAACCTGGATTTTCACCCCGGCCAGCAACTCCATATAGAAGATTTTACCGAAAAGCTGGAAGTCAGCCGCACCCCGGTTCGGGAAGCATTCCTGCGCCTGGCAACCGAGGGATTGCTGGAGGTACGGCCCAGGGTG
>CALGUJ010000295.1 GCA_937902055.1 uncultured Pelolinea sp. | reverse complement strand
GTGAAAGTCAACTGCCACTGGATTTTCTGCAAGTTTCTGAAAGTCTTTTTCATGCGTTTTAACCGTTGTGATGGTTTTGGGCAAATTGAGGATTTATTTGCTCTCCGATGGAACTATACAATGAATATTTCCCCCTCACAATACGACCTGAGGAGGAAAAAATCTCCATCCTGAAAGGGATTTTTAAGCAGGTTTTAATGCCGCGTGTTCTGGTGCGGGAGCGTTCAATCGTCCAGCTCGAAATACAATCCCCAGTAGCCGGATCCTTTACTGCGGCCGGCCACCAATTGATTGTATTTCTCGGAATTGACGGTTTCCCAATAAACCGTGTAATTCGGCACCAGCTCGATCCAGGTTTGGCCGGGCTTGAGCGGGAAGGGATCTCCATCGGCGTCGATGAAACGGATCGGGCGCAGTTTGCCGGTGGTTTTTTCGTATTCCTGGCTGCGCGTAGTCCAATAGATCTCGTGCATCGCGCCGTCGCGGAACAACAGCGCCTTGCCGCGTTCCACATAGGTCAGATTAATGTCGATCAGGTATTTACGTGTCACTTCGTGATCGGCGAACAGCACGATCACGTTTTCATAGGTCAACGGCTCGCCGTTTAGGCGGTCGGTTTGTTCGATGAACGTTTGCCCGTCGGCGTTATCCTGCCAGCGGTGATAGGAACCGTCGGATTCGTTATAGCGCCAGAAAACCTGGTTTTTATACGCGTAAAAGATCCACAGCGAAGGCGCGGGCTTGCCGCCTGCGGGAGGCTGGGTTTCGAAATGCATCACGTCCAACGCGCCGGGCGGCAATTCTTTGCCGGTTTCTTCCGCGATTTGATGCAAGTCTTCCACCGGGATCAGCGCGCTGTTGACGTCGGTTTTGTCGTCACCGAACACGTTGACGTAATCGCCCATTTGTTCGGCTACTTCGGAATAAGCCGAAGCCATGACGATGAACCCGTTATAGAGTTGCCGCACGGATTCATAGGGAAGGCGCCCGGAGCGGATGGGGCCGACCGAAGCCGGCGCCGGCTGCGGCATACCTTCGGTCAGTTCATTTTGCAAATCGGCGCTGCCGCCGGAAGGCGCGGCCGCCTCGGGATAATCCCCGTAGAAAATTGCCAGATAGCGCGTCATGCCGTCGCCGATGAACAGTTCGAACACGATCGGGCTAAAGGATAAGCCGGCTTGCGGGCGGGCGGTGGGCGGGAAGTTGGTGACCGAAACCAGCGCAGGCGGCAGCAGCAGGTTTTCGGGGTGCTGAACCGGTAAACCGCTCAACGGATTGAGCACGGCTGGTGCGGGGTTTTGAAAATCAGCGGCGTTATCGGGGTTGGAAACTGCATCGCCATCCGCTTCGCTTTGCGGGTTGTCGAGACCGGCAGTCGAATCCGGCTGGTTCTCGGCGGGAGTTGTGTCAACGGGAGCAAGAGCCTGCTCCGCATCGCTTTGCGCCGGCACTGCAGCCAGCGGAATGGGGAAAGTGCAGGAAGCCAGCATGACTGCCGATAACCAGTAGACCAATATCCTCTTCATCACCATTTCACTCTTTCCGGTCAAACCTGCCCGGATATTTAATAACAAAAAAGACCTTCAGCAGCCTGGCTGTCCTGGACAATGCGGTAGACCCATGGCTTTGCGCCGCCGGTTTTCACCGGTTTTGCTTTTTTCGATCCGGGATATTTTATACAATATATCACAATCTCAGAATTAAACAATCCCACTTATCAGGTCAATTTTATCGGAATACCAACCTATTAATCTCTCCGGGACCTATTGACAAAACTCCGAAACATGCTAAACTATGGTTTAGTGGTATGACCAATATACCACTAAAGGTTTTTTTAAGAACAATAAATGGAGAGTGAAATGAAAAATAAACTTCTGATCGTCCTGCTGCTGGGAGCTTTTGTCCTGGCATCCTGCGGATCCATGCCGACCGTAAGCCTGGGTAATTCCAACAAGGATATTGTCGAGAATATGGAATTGCAGGAGATCAAACCCGAGCCGACCGAAGCGGTGCTGCCGGAAGGCAATCCCTATTACCGCGATGAACTCGAGAACGATATCAATAATGACTGGGGCTTGAAGGTAGTTTCCGGCCTGGAAAGCCAACTGATCTGGAACCAAATCAACGGCAAATTGCGGCTGCAAACCCTACCCCCCAACGACACCAACTTTGTCTTTATGAATAAAAAACATACTTATGAAGATGTGATCGTGACCGCCGAAGTCGAGAATGCCGGCCCATTGGACAATGCTTTCTCGCTCATTTGCCGCGCCAGCGAAGCCGGGTGGTACGAGTTCCGCATCAGCGCCAGCGGCTATTACGAATTGCTGCGCTTTGACCAGTATAAACAAGACGAGGGTAAAAATGCCTATACCAACTTCGTTGAAAAACGCGTTGGCAGCACCAAGATCGTGGGCGGCCTGAACAAGAACCAGTTCTCGCTGTCCTGCGTGGGCGACACCATCTCGGCTTTCGTCAACGGCGAGCAGCTCTACTGGGAAAAACGCCCCCTGGCAATTAAGGACGATACCTTTGGCGAAGGCACCATCGGTTTCGGATTCCTTGGTTACGGAAAAGAACTGGACGCGACCTTTAATTGGGTCGAAGCCAGTAAACCCGATTAGTTCCCTGTTTCCCCTGAAAGAGGAAGGCAGACCTCACCTTCCTCTTTTTATTTAACCTTGTCTGAATCCTGCTTTTCGATATAATCAAACATATGTTCGAGAATTACCGGGGACGCCATTATGCCGCTTAATTACCTTGAACTCCAATCCCAACTCCGCGAGTATGCCCATAAAAGGGCAGCCGCGCGGGATAAAACGGCTGTCCAACGCGAGCAACTGCTGGCATGGCTGAACGAATGTACTGCCGTGCCGCGGGAAACGCTGCGCCAACGCTGCCGGGCTTTCGCAGACGAGCGCTGCGCTCTGCCGGCGGAAGAAGCCGTCAACCGGGTATTTTCCTCTTCAGCGTCAGGCGACTGCTTGTTGCTGGCGGCGGACGGTTCGCAGATCGTCCCCAGCGCGCATGACCCCGTGCCGCTGGCGCTGGTCAATACCAGCCTGATCGCGTTGGATACTGCCAGTGGTCAAGCGCCCATGATCCGAACGGCATCCGCCATCCTGGATGATTACCCCGCCGATGTCGAATTCGAACTGCTCAGCGAGGACCTGATCAACCTTAAGCGCGATGTGGCGGAACTGGATATCCTCGTTCAATATACAGCCGCCCAACCCTTGCCCGTGATCGCGCTGCGCGACGGACCGCTGGAGTTGTATCACGAGCCGCGCCAGGGCCGACAATTCCAACCGGAATTCGAGCGTTACATCGCGGCCATGCAGCAGCTTGCGCAAAAAGATTTCAGCCTGGCCGGCTACATCGACCGCTCGCAATCCACCACTATCACCCAAATGCTGTACATCTTCAAAACCGGGCAGCCGCTGCCCAAAGAACAAAAAGCCCTGCCGGATGCCAGCCTGATGGAAGCGCTGCTGCCGCCCGGCCGGCGATCGGCGGTGTTCGAAATGCAATCCACTTCCAGCAAGCATTACGGCGAAGCACTGCGCGTGCATTTTTTCTATTTAAACGTCGGCCGCCCCGAAAAAGCATACATCGTACGGGTGGAGATCCCGGCCTGGGTGGCGGGCAATCCCGACAAGGTCGGGCGCCTGCAGACTATACTGGTAGAGCAGTGCCGCGTCATGGGCAGCCGGCCGTACCCTTACCTCTTGCACCGCGCGCACGAAGAAGCGGTGGTGCATTACGACGAGAAAGAACAGCTTCAACAGGCGCTGCTGCTGGAGCTTCAAAAAAAAGGCATGGAAGTGCTGCTGCCTTCGAACAAGCTGGCGGCTAAAGCGCTGCAAACCAGAACCAGGATGTGAATATGGAAAAGATCATTGTCGGCCGTTTACTGCGTTCCAATACGCGGGCTTGCGTGGTGGGCTGCCCGCCCGCCCAGCAATTCCCCGCTTTCGGCTCGTTGGTAAGCATTCCCCTGTCCGCGGCGGAGGTCGTTTACGGATTGATCGGCGACATCCACATCGATGACGACGGGCTGGTGCGCCAACTGGCCACTGCGCCTTCGGTCGACGAAGCGGTCATCCAGGATAACCGCCTGAACCGCAACGTGCCGGTGGAGATGACCGTGCTGTTCGTGGGCAGTAAAACCGTAAATTGCATCTCGCACCTGCTGCCCGCGCGCCCGCCGCTCTCACTGGATTGCATGTACCTGTGCAGCGCGCAAGAGCTGTGCGAATTCACCGCCGGCAGCCGTTTAGGCTACCTGCGCCACATCCTGGACGCGCCGGACGTCCCCACTGCCGATCTGCTGGCCGCCCACCTGGCGCAAGCCGGCGCGGCGCAGCGGGCGCAGGGCAACAGCGCCTGGTTCGGGCAGGCAGCCGCCAGGATCATCACCCAATTGCGCGATGACTACCCGCGCCTGATGCCCATCCTGGAAACGCTGGCGGACGTGGAAAACGCGTAAGGGGAAAGGATAATATGACTGAGAAATCATCCATCCGAAAACTGATCGGCAGCGTGACCGGCGGCGGCCTCAAAGAGAACCTGCAGGTGCGCCTGAACGTCCCGCCTCAGCAAGTGCAGGAGGGCAGCTTCATCGTGATCGACAGCCAGGAATGGTTCTTCTACGGCATCGCCACCGACCTGCAATTGCAAGCGGTCGACCCGCGCTACGCGCTGGAACCCAGCCGCCAGCGCCTGCCGGAAAACCTGGCCGGATTATTGGACCAACAGACCCTGTACACCAACCTGGTGGTGCTGCCGGCCTTGATGCTGGAACAGGAACCGGCCGACCCTGAGGCGCAAATGGCCTGGCATAAAGCCATTGAGGCCGGCGATAAACAGGAACCCAATCCCTTGCCGGTCAAATCCATCCCGGTGCATCACGCGGACGCTTTCCTGGCCAGCGCCGGGGATGTTGCGGAGATCTTCGGCAAACCCGAAGAGGAAGGCAACTTCGTGATCGGGTTCACGCGCGAACAGGATCACCCGGTATGCGTCAACCTGGACAAGCTCATCCAACGCTCGTCGGGCATCTTCGGCGCCACCGGCTCGGGCAAGTCCTTCCTGACGCGCATGCTGCTGGCCGGGCTGATCGACCGCAACC
>CALGUJ010000294.1 GCA_937902055.1 uncultured Pelolinea sp. | reverse complement strand
AAAAAAAGCCGGTGAAAATCTCACCGGCTTTTACTTTTATTTTTTCTTGTATATCCGTAAAAACGTGCTCGGGTCGCAGGGATCCAGAGCGTCCGTATGCTGGTATTCGTCGTAATCGTCTGAATTCAAAAAGGTAAGCCAGCTCCCTACCATTTTAACGTTGCCGTTAACAATGAAATCCGCCTCCGCGCGCCAGGCTTCGATGGACGCAGCGTTGTAATACCCCTTTCTTTCCAGCTCATCGCGCTCGCCGCCCAAATATTTGGAATACACGCCATTCAGCAATTGCGGATGCACGTAATCATCCGTCAGGTAGAGCAGCGGCGTCACCACGCTGCCGCCCGCCCAATAAACCGTAACGCCCGCCGGGATGCGCTCGTTCAATTGCGCGCCGACTTTTTCGTACGCGTTCAGCACGTCCCCGCCGCAGGTGTTGCTGGTTTGCATGTCAGCCAGCAACGGACTGGGCATCAGGACCAATGAAGCAACAATCAATGCGGCCAGGATAAAATTGCCCGCCTGCAGCCTATTCCATTTGCCGAATGCGCGATAAGCCAGCCAGGCCAGGAAAAGGAAACTGACTGCGATCATCAAGCCGAAGGCCACAGCGATGTAGGGCAGCAGTTCGTCGTAAGTATAGCCAAAGCGGTTGCTGAACAATTTCCAGAGTTCGGTGCTGCCGCTCACCATTTGCCCGCCCTTGAAGCGCGGCACCGCCAGGCTCATCACCCGGCGCCCGACCGTTTCCAGGCTGCCCAGGAAAGCGCCCGGGATAAAGAACAGCCCGATCAGGATGGCCCATAAAATCCCGATTTTGGGCTGGATGCCGGCCAGGTTGCTCAAAACGATCGCCGCCATTACTACCGCGATCGGGATGAAGAACGCCAGGTAATTGGGAAAGCAATACACGCAATAATTCTTGCCCAGTGAGGCCCAGGCGTGCATCAGGAACATGACCGTGAACAACAAGCCGAGGAAGAGCACCGTCTGTCGTTCAACCTTCGATTTCCAGGCTTCCTTGCGCGGCAGGAGTATGAGGCTTAGCAGCACTCCAATCAATGGGATGAAGTAATAACGTAGCGTGGTGAAAAAAGAAGTGAATCGCGTCAGTAGCCCGATCTCGGGCGACCAAACTTGTTCCACCCCGCCGCTGCTGACCGCCTCATAACGAATCACCTTCAGGATGAAGCCGGGCAGCCAGGACGCCCATAACGAAATGATGCGCGGGTAAAAAATCACATGCGCCAGCAGGAATGGCGCGCCGGCGCAAACCAGCGCCGTCCAGCCGGCTTTCTTTCCGAAAACGATCCACGCGTACAGGACGGCAAAAACCATCATGAAAACCATGTTTTGGCGCGTCAGGGTGGTCAGCGCGCAAAAGAACGCCCCCAGCCCGACCTGGGTCAGGCTGCGCTTTTCACCAATCAGGAAGAATAACGACCAGGCCAGCAGGCAGGCCACGATTACCTGCGAAACCGCCTGAACATAGGTTTTGATCAGCGCGGGGTTGAGGGCGAAGAACAGCATGCCCGCCAGCGCCCACCACTTGCCCTTCAACCGGCGCAGCAGCAGCCAGACCGCCGCCAGCATCAGGAAGGCCATGAAAATGGCGAAGTAGCGCCCGGTCTTCAGTCCGGGCCCGAAAGCCGCCTGCGCCAGCCCGGGGATGTAATACGCCAGCGGCATGTTGTTGGTCCACGGGCCGTAATCCTGAAAAGGCTGGTAGATGCCTTTAATGTAATAATAGCCTTTGATCAGGAAGGAACCCTCGTCCACCCGCGAGGGCATCTGGTGGGCGTAAATCACGGCTTGCGTCAGGAAAGCCGCACCGATCAAAATTAAAAGTATCCAATATAGGAGCTTGTTTTCCCGGATACGGTCATAGATCTCGCTCATACGGTCCACCTGTCTTTCTTAATCCGGCGTAGAAGATTCGGCGGCTTCGGAAAAATCCCCCGAGGAGACGATCAATTGCGGTTTTTCGCCGTCGATCAACACCACCCGCGCTTCAAATTTCGATACATCCTCTCCGACCACGTAGACCAAGGCGCCGTCTGGAAATTGGATCTTCTTTTCATCCGTTTTGATGAAAACCTTGCCATTTGGGTCGCCAACCGTTCGAAATACCAACCGGCGGTAATCCTGAATGCCGAAATATGGATCATAATTTCGCTTGTAATATCCCTCTCCCCGGTTGAAGAGGCGCGGGTAAATACCGACACCCGCGAAAGCCTTCACATCTTCGCGGAGGCAAAACTCATAGAGTTCGGTGCTCTGGTCTTCCCAGCGGCTGCCATCCAGGGCTTTCTGGATGGTCGTGCAAACTTCGGCTTGCGAGAGTTCGGGATAATTAACGGGAAGCAAATTCTCCCGAATGGAGATAAATGCGCCAATCAGCAGGAAGGTAATTCCGAATGCAAGCGCCGGTTTCCAGGTGAATGAACTGGCTGGAACGTCTGCTTGATATCCGGTCAAATCATCTTCATTTCCGATCCCGTCCCAACCTACTAATCGTGAAGCCAGCCAGCGTCCGCCATCGACCATCCCAAACGCAAAAAACGCCATGGACAACCAATCCACCGGCATGATAAAACGCCATCCGGACAAGCGCACCAACGCCGAACTCGAACTGTAAATGCAATAAAAACCCAATATCCAGATGAGCGTCGAGCTGTTCTTGCGACCAACCGCGGCCATGCCGAAGGAGATCATTATTAAATTGAACAGCACCACCAACGCGTTCCGAATATTGGCTTGACTGTAAACGTCCATCCAGAATGGATCGCGAATTTGCAGGTAATCAAGCAATCCGATTCCGTTGCCGGCCCGCACAGGGAAAATCAGCACAGTGGAGATAAAATTCCGCATGAAATTGTCGATACTCATGTACACCACGGTGCCCAGGTTCTTGCTAATGATCTGGGAAATCACGCTGATGTTGCGATTCAGCATTTGCTCTTCGCTTGCAGCTTGCGGGATCTCCAATTCCTCGTCGCTGGCGCTTAGGAAAAAGCGGTAGAGAGAAGAGGATGCGGTGGGGTTATCCAGCCAATATACACCCGTGATGGAGTGGTTCCTGATCAGAACCGGACCGATGATCAAAGCTACCGCCAGGGTGAAAATTGCGCAGGCTTGCAGGATTTTTTTAAAATTCTTGCGGTAACGGATAATGAAAACCAAAATGAAGAATGGTTCGAGGAGCATGGTTTGGATGCGCATCAGGTTCAGGCAGCCTACCAATCCGCCGATGATAAAAGGCCTCAATCCGATTTTCGCGTCGTCTGATTTAAGCCAGCGGATCACCGTCAGCACCAGCACGCACACCACAAGCGTCGCCGGCAGGTCGGAAAGCAGCAGTTTGGAGTTGGATACGTTGGCAAAGTTGATCGCCTGGATAGAGTTCATCTCCCGGAAAATCGCGAACATGCCCAACAGGACGCCTCCCAAACGGCTGTGCATTTCTTTCCCGATCAGGTAGAGCACCGCAGGAAGCAGCGCCAGCACCAACGTCTGCGCGAGGATTACTTTCTCGTAATCCAGCCCAACCAACGCATGGACCAGCGCCAGGAAGGAAACGTAGAGGGGCTTGGAAATGACAATATCCTTTATCGAACCCTTCCATACCCAAAGTGAATTCATATCGTACTGCGCCGCGTCGGAAAAGGGATAAACGGTGTTGTTCGGTGGCAGCTGCCTGGGTGCAAAATAGCTATTATTCGGCAATGGCAGGCTCAGCCATAATACCGCTGCCAAAACCCACAGTAAAACACAGATAATGAGATCGAGATTGGCTTTGGTTCTTTGCCCTTCTTTTCTTGGCAGTCGCGTCCACGCATTGGTCAGGCAAAGGATTAAGCCGACCAATCCCGCCATGTACCAGATCTGTCCTTCCAGCAAAGGCACTCCAAGGGAAATAATGGACACAAATTCCGGCGCTTTACCCAAGCCGGTTAGTTCGATCACCGACCAGATCAGGATCAACAACCCGGCAATAATCCAGAATGGTTTTTTAAAGAAAAAGACTTTTTGATCTTCCCCGTTCTTTTGAGTGCCGTCCAACCAGTTCAACGCGATGAAAACAATGCACTCCATCCCGACCATAAAAGCATAAACAAAAACCGGCAGCAGGCGAACGTAAGCGCCGATATCATCAAGGATGAGCAGGAAGAAAACAAAAAATGGAATTGTCCATGAGAATAACGCCAAAAGGAAACTCAGCACAATTCCCCAGCGTGACAGATCGACTCTAGTTTTTTTATTTTCCAGTGCAGCCTGCCAGTTTGGCCGGGTTTTTAGCGCCAGTCTCAGAAATCCCGCCAGAGCCGCCAGGCCGAGAATTGGCACCAATAAGGCCAGGCGCTCAAAAGAATAGCCCAGGAATTCTGCGTTGCTGGATGACTTTGGTATCAGTAGCAGCCAGGCTGCGGCTGCAAACCCTTCAATCGCAATGAGCGTGAGAAATTTCAGAGTGTCCGCAAGAAGGTTTCTTGGTTGTTTCTTGATCACTTTTTCCTCTTCCGATAATTCATATTGATTCCGATCAGCCATCCATTCCAAACAGTGATTTATTCTAATGCAAAGCTGCGCCGCTTAATCCTGGGTTATTTCCTCAAAGGCATAGTAATAGCCCGAATGAGAAAATTTATACGCGTCTGATTGTCTGTATTCCTCGGCTGTCAATTGATGCAGCCGGAACTGGCGGCCGGCGTACTCCGCCTGGAATACCAGGTCGGGATCGGCGTCCACTTCGCTGCTCGGGATCAATGCATTCCCGGTGTACCCGGCGAAGTTCAGGGATTGCTGCCAGGCGCGGATCACGCGCGATTCGCTCGCGCTGGGGATTTCAAGTGTGATGGCCGCGCGGTCTTCGGCTTCGGGGATGTAAGGTTCGATGACCTCCAGCAGGTTATGAATGTGTGAATTCAACAATTGGCGCGAGGTCAAGATCCTTTGGTAAATGCGCGCGTCGCCGAACAGGTAAAAGGCGATCAGCAAAAACGAGAAAATCCCAATTTGAAGCGACCGCTTTCTGCCGATCAGGAGCGTGCTCACTGCCGCGCCTGCCAGCGTCAGGGCAACGTAACCGCTCTTCAGGGTGCGCATCAGGCTGCCGTAAGGTGAATTTACCGAAGCGCCCAATTCCGCCTTCAGGAAAATAAACTGCTCGAACAACACCGCGTAGGAGAAGATCACCAATGCGCCGGCTAACAAAATGATCGCTCCTTTAAAAAGGGCGGTCCTTTTGGGCAGCGCTTGTGCCTTGAAATAAATGAACGCGCTGATGAGGAACAGCGGGCCGAAATACATGATGTAGCGTCCCTGCAGTTTCACCGGATCGGGGTAATTATAGGCCGCCCGCCAGGAATGACGCACGCATGCCAGCAGGAAAAAGAAAATGATGATCCCCAGCGCGATCCACCAGCGATTGGCGTCCTCGCGCCATTTCTTCAACTTGAATTGCGCAAGCGATGCCAGCATCAATCCCAGGTACGGCGCGGCGATCAAGACGCTGTAGGATAAATAGAAAATCATCCTCATCACCAACCGTCGCCTGCCGAGCTGGGCCGGGTTGGGATGGTCGGCGATGGAGAATCCCATCATCATTTTCAACGACGCCCCATCCGCCAGGCCTTGCGCGAACCACATCCCCACCAGCGCCAGCATGGGCGCCAGCACGACCGCCAGGTGAAGCAATTTCTTCCACGACAGAAACAACGGAGGCTTTTCATCCCCATACGGTTTCAGCCACCAAATCAGCAGCAGCGCCGGGATCAGCGCCAGAGCGATGAAGCGCGTGGCGTACAGCAACGCCAGCAGGATGCCGAACGCGGCGTCTTCCAGGTAGTGGATTTTGCGCTCAACCGGCGCAAGGTTGGTGAAAGCCAGCAGGAACGCCCACATGAACAATGGGTAAAAGGTATTTTCGCTGATCAGCACGCGCGGGATAACCACCTGGATCGGGCTGCACAGCAGCACGATCACCGCCAGCAGGGATGCGCGGCGGTTGAGGAATTTACGCAGGATCAGGTAAGCCGGGATAATCGCGCTGGTCACGTAGATCGCGTTGAGCCAAAGCGCCGCGGCATAGCGCGCGAACGGCGAAAAGAAGTAAAAAGCCGGCAGTAGGGAAACGGAATAAAAAGGTGGGTAATCGGTATTTTCAGCAAAAGAGAAAGTGCCTTTAGAGAGGTTGAGCGCAATTTCCCAATAGCGCACCTCGTCGTTGAAATGCATCGGGCCGTACACGTTCGCGTCCACCAGGTACACTGTCCCCAGCACTCCCAACACGAAGATCGCAAGCAAGGCGATCAGGGCGCCCCGCCTGCTTTCCAGGAATTTTTGTGACTGTTCCCAAATCATGCCCATCTTTTAAACGCTCTCTGACTCATTGTCATCGATTGCCCCTAGACTATCAGTTGTTTTCTTCTGTGCCCGCGTCCGGCAGGAACGGCAATACCAGCAGCAGCGTGCCCACCAAGTAAACGCTGTACTGGTAGCGGATAGCCGGCGCGTAGCTGACCAAAAACAGGATGGCGGATTGCAGCAGGGTGGGGATGAGTACCAGCAGAACTCTGTAATCTCTGCGGCGCAGGATCAATGCCGCCACACAGAAACCTGCCAGGTACAGATACACAGCCGGCCGCAGGTAGACCACCAAAAAATCGTCCCGGAATCCGAAAGCGCGCAGCATGTCCACGTAAGGCTGGACCAGCGCCGGAATCTTCGAATCATCTTTCAACCCTGCATCGTTGGGGATGATCCAACTGACCTCGCCCGGCACCCAGGAGTTGAAACCATGGA
>CALGUJ010000293.1 GCA_937902055.1 uncultured Pelolinea sp. | reverse complement strand
AATCAACAGCCCCAAATATTCCCAGCAAGTTTTGAAGGGCATTATTTCCCAATCCAGGCAACCAACGCGGCAAGCTGGCAGCAGTTGCGGGAATGGCCAGTCCGGCCAAAAACAGGATAATGGCAGCAATCAAACCGTAAAGAAAAATAACCAGCCATCCTTTTAAAATTCTCAATCGAAAGCTATTTGTTAGAACGTAAACAGCAGATGGAATGAGCAGCGGAAAGAACATCACAAGGAAATGAACCGCCCGGGTGCGGAATACCAGGCTGGGCAAAAATCCACCTGCTTGGGATGATAAGCCAGCCAGGAAAGGTAGAAACAAAAGAATACACATAATACCGAAAGGAATCGTAAAAGTCAGGAATTCCCGCAGACGATCGCCTTTCCATCCTTTTTTATAGATCACCGGGATAATATAAGCCAGTGTGATCAAACCAAAATAGATGGGAAAATCCCATGTGTTTAAAAAGATCAGACTTCCGGTGGTGAACGCCAGAAACCAGGTACAAGGTGATCTGAAAGTTTTCCATATTTTTTCTCTGTCAGGCAGGTCGAACGGTTGCAGGAAAATGTAAAAAGCAGAGTAGATCGCCAACAAAACTGAAGGCATGGCTAATACGTGCGGGTGCAGATCAGCTAACAGGTATGAAAAGAAAGGAAACTCGTCGATGATCTCGCGGGACTGTCCGTTAACGGTGTAATCCTGCAATACGCGTGATCCACGCCACCACCATGCACCGCCCAACCGGCCAGGGCTCCAGGTTAATGGCAATGTGGGTGGATTAGTCAAATCCTGGATATCCAGCCATTGCCAGAAGCGGGAAACAGTCGTGTTCGCATCCCAAAATAATCCCCGCGCATGCAGCATTTCCAGAAATCCTTCCGCATTGCCCAAAATCAGGAGAAATAATGGCACCAACAGCGCAATAAGCATGATTCGCTTCAGTTTTTTTTCTGCTGCCGGAGAAGCCTGGATATCCTCGTTTTTTCGCGCCAACAAATTTACCAGAATTCCCCACGATCCGGCCGCCGCTAAAGCGAAAGTCAATGATATTGCTAAATTGAAAGCCGTCCCGGATAGCGTTCCGGTAAGCTGCATCATTGCCGCCGTTAACAGATAACCGAAATAATAATAAGAAATGGCGTACCCTGAAAGCCATGGGTCGTTAGGTGGAAAAGCAGGCGATCGAGCGATCGCGTTAATAAAAGCCAATTCCATCGGCTTTTCGGTCCCGCTGATCTCGGGATTGGCAGCGCGTACGATTGCCCAGCCCAGGAAAGCAATAACGAATACCGACTCATAAGCAATTAAAAAATATTTATGGTCCTGGATCCAGCTCCAAAGCGCGGAAAAACTTTCTTTTCGGGTAAAAAAGAATGAAACAACGCCCAAAATCAAAATTGCGCTGATGGCGCCTGCCGGGTTATTGCTCAATAATCCCCAGCTATTCCCAATCCAGTAGATATACCCCCATAAAAGCATACCAACCACTTTTGAAAAACTATAACCGCGGTCGAAAGCCTTGCCGAAAAAATGATAGCAGATTGGAAATGCCAGCCAACCTAGAATGGTAATGGCAATCAGCCAGAATATGAAATCAATCATGCCTTCCTACTTTTTCACCCGGTATATGTGCGTATCTTGCGATGCATAGACCTGTTCCCAAATTTTTCCGTTTTGCTCTGGAAATTTCCTTAAGGCTTCTTGTCCGTAGACAGCCTGTTCCATCTGTCCAACGATGATGTATTCGATATCGTATGTCTGAATAATTTCTGCGCAGCGATCAATATCCGTGGTGCTGTAAAATTCGTTTACATCATTTATCCTCTCGTAAACCCAATCATCCGGATTGATTGCGCGTTGTTGGCGTTGGTGCCAATTCCAGCCGATTACACCGGGCAATCCCGTATAAATCGTATATCGGCTGCCCCATTTATACTCGCTGACGTAACCCTCGATGATCACCGGAGTGCCCTTGACATTCGTCTGCATCCAGCGGATGGCGTCGTAATCCTGCCTCAAGTCCATGATTGAATCGCCCTCCTGGTACGTTGAGTATTGCATATAGTCCATACCATCTAGCGTAAGCGGTACGTTCCTGCTCATGCGATCGGTAATTTTGTCGACACTGGCGAACAAAGGGAAGAGCGCCACGGATAAGAACAACAAGCTGAACATCACCTGCCATGCTTTTCGCCAACCTAATTGCCACTGCGAAAGGATGTTGGGAATTATCCTGAATAAATAATAAGCTGAACTTAATGAGAGGAAGGTCCAGGCCTGTAAGTAAAACTTGAAAACCGTATTCATGCGGCCGATATCTCCGCGCAGGGCAATCAACTCAACCATCAGGCTCAAACCCAATCCGGCTAAAGTGATCAGGGTTACAAAGCGATTGAGATCCTGATAATCGCGGCGGAAAAAGAGGAAAATCAACAAAAGAGCTGCCGGTGCGATCACCAGCACAACCTGTACACCCGTAATCAATAGCAGGACAATCAGTAATACGATAACGATCATCGAAAAAGCAATCAAACTTCGGCGTTCGTAAAATGGCTTGAGCGCGCTGATTGGCGTGATCGCCAGCCATTCGCGTACTTCCCATACAACAAAAGTGTAAATGATGAACAGAAAGAATCCCCAATGGGTCAGGTAGGAAGATAGCGGGGTATGGTCTCCCTGCCAGAAATCGACCGCGGTATACGCCTGACCGTAATATGCACTGAAAGGATAGTAGAGCAGATATGAAAATGCGATGAAACCTGCTTCAATCAATAGCACCCATAGAATTTTCCGCAGGTTGGCTGGAAAATAATTGAAGAACTTTTCAGGAACTTTCCTGTATCGGATCAGAATGTAAGCTAAGATGATTAAGGCAATGAACAAGAAAACCGGATAATCCCAGGTATTGGTTGGTTTTAATGATCCGATAAAAACCGCGCCGCAGGTCAACTGTAGGACCGTATGCGAAATTTTTGATTGTTCCAGGCGGTTTCGTAAGAGGGCCAAAATCCATCCCAAGCCCGTCAAGGTAACAGGGTAAGCAAATAAATGCGCATGCGGGTCGCCGTAAAGGTAAGTGAAATACGGAAATTCCGTGATCGCTTCTCCTGGAATAGCCCGGCTGGGTATCCAATACCAGTCTCCAGGGTAATATGTGAAACCTTTACCTCTCAGGAACAATCCGATTCCTTCGAACAATAATCGGGTTCGCTGCAAGATATTGCTGGTTTCAATTGGTAAACCGGATGCGGCGATTTTTTGAAAACCTTGCACGATCATGACAATCGTTCCCAGATTGCCGATCAGAAGCACAAAAATAGCTGATGCCAGGCCCAATGTAAATGGTTTCTCAATCCATTTTTTCCAGGCGGTTCTTTCCTGTCTTGGTTGTTCCTGATAACCAAAATTCAGACCATCATGGAGATTCCAGCCGACAGAAAATGCTCCCATTGCCGTGAATGAAAAGAAAGAAGGCAAAATCAGGTTATAAGCAATCGCCGGAACGATCCCCAACAATTTAACCGGCATC
>CALGUJ010000292.1 GCA_937902055.1 uncultured Pelolinea sp. | reverse complement strand
GATGCCGACATCCAGCGTCAGCATCCAGAAATAGGTCTCGCGCGGGTCGTCCACCAGCGCGCTCATTATGTGGCTGACGTTCACGTTGGGCGTACGCGAGAAGTAGCGCACCTCGGCGATCGCCAGCAGGGCAGGGCTCAGAGTTGCGCCGGATGTGGAAGTCAGGAAATATTCGCGCACGCCGCTCACCCCCGGTTTTGCGGCTGCGCCTTCCGTTTTCGGGGTGGCGGGTTGCACGCCGGTTTTCCTGGCGCTTTTACCGGCGGCAGCCGGCTGCGCACCGGCCAATGCGTTCAGCGCCGGGATCTGCGACGCGGTCAACGGGCCGGCCAGGTAACTCATGGCGAAACGCGTTTGGAAGATGGCGGGTTTCTTTTCGTGCACGTTGTGATACAGGAACACGCGCTTGCCCAGCGCGGAAATCAACTTGTCGTACTCGGCGCGCGGTACGCCGCCGGAAGCGCTTTCCAACCCATCCAGCAGGCGCTGTTTGTCCTGGTCCGTCTGCAGGCGCCCGATCATCCAGGTGCCGGCGTTGGAGATGCCCTTGTAATCGATATCCACCGGGTTTTGCGTGGTGAGCACGATGCCCACGCCGAAGGCGCGCGCGGTTTTGAGCAGGCGGATGATCAGCGGTTTGGAAGGCGGGTTGGCGACTGGCGGCAGGTAGCCATGGATTTCGTCGAAATACACCAGCGCACGCAGGTCGGAGGTGCCGCTCTGCTTGCGCATCCAGGTTTCCACCGCCGAATAAAGCAGCGTAACGAAGAACATGCGCTCGCTGTCGCTCAGGTGCGCCAAATAGAAAATGCTGTGGCGCGCTTTGCCATCCGGCGTGTACAGCATGGCTTGAATGTCCAACGGTTGGCCTTCAATCCAGTCCTGAAAGGTGGGTGAAGCCAAAAAATTGTTCAGCAGCATGGCCAGTGCGCTGCGGTCTTTCTTGGGGAAGAAATCGTTTAACGAAAACGCACCCAATTTTTCCAGCGGCGGGTCTTGCGTTTCCAGGATCAACCCCTGCAAGTCCAGCGAAGCGCCCTTGCGCCAATGGTATTCCACGATATTGGATAGCAGGATGTGCTCGCGCGAGCGCAGCGGATCGATGTCCTTGATGCCCACCAGGGTCAACAGCGCGGTGACGGTGGCCGCGATCTTCTCGCGCAGCACTTCCTCATTATCCTCCCAGGGCATGTCGGGCGCTTCAAAAGAAGCCAGGATGTTCACCGGAATACCGCTGCTCGAACCGGGTGTGTAAATCGTGCGCTCCACTGCGTCCTTGAGCTGCTGGATGTGC
This sequence comes from uncultured Pelolinea sp., assembly GCA_937902055.1. GTDB lineage: Bacteria > Chloroflexota > Anaerolineae > Anaerolineales > Anaerolineaceae > Pelolinea. The sequence continues at coordinate 3,525 of CALGUJ010000292.1, read as the reverse complement.
TTGCCGTCCAGCCCCCACTCCGCCAGGCCTTTTTTCCAGGTGGCAGCGGTGTCTTCAGCTGCCTGCGCGCTGGTCTTGTTCTCGCGCCGGATATTGGTGGCGTCCAGCCAGGGTTCAAAATCCAAAGCTTTCAGCTCCGGAAAAGTCAGCAGCAGGTTGGTCAGGTCGCCCTTGGGGTCGATCAGGATGGCCGGGATGCCCTGCAGCGCGGCTTCTTCCAGCAAGCCCACGCACAAACCGGTCTTGCCCGAGCCGGTCATGCCGGTTACGATGGCGTGCGTGGTCAGATCCGGCGGATCATAACTTAGCAGCTCTTCTGTCAGGGCGCCTTTCTTGAGATCGAAAATTTTACCCAGGTAGAATTCTTTTGCGCTTCCCATAGCGTACCGCCTTTTGTAAAAATATTTACCTTTAGCTTATTATAACCAAAGCGATTCCTGTGCATTATTATCCGCCATTATGTATAATCAAAAAATAGGATAGCGACATTGAATCATGAGCTTTGACCTTCACTATTATCCATTGGTTTACCGCGCCGGGCGCGAAGGGGATGCCATTCCCGGCTTGCAGGTACTGGCCGCTCCGGTTGTGTCCAATCGCCACCGTCAGCGCGACCTGCTGGCGTTGATGCTGACCCTTTCCGGCGATCACCGTTACGATCCCGAAGAGATCCAGGCATTGACGCTGCAAGCCGGGCAAACTTTCTTTCAGGTATCCGGCTCGGTCACGCGCGCCATGCAGGCGGTCGCCGATTTCTTGAACAAACAAATCTTCGACCGCAACCTCGATCGCGGCTACGAGGGAGTGCGCGCCCTGGGCGCGCTCAATTTGGCCGCGCTGCATAACGATTGGCTTTTCATGGGCCAGGTCGGACGCACGCAAGCCGTCTTTATCAATTCCGAAATGGTGCAGGCCATCGATGAACCGGCCGATGCCGGGGATTTCCTCGGCCTGAGCCGGCGCGTGCAAATGCGCCTGTCGCAAACCGAAGCGCAGCCCGGCGATTTGCTGCTGCTCTGCGAGCAACCCCCGGCATCCTGGACAGTGCAAAACCTGGCCGGCAGCGCGTCTTTGGCTATGTCCCAGGTGAAGCGCCGCCTGATGAACCAGGTCACCGGGTCGCTGGAGACGGTCGCCGTCAAATTCCAGCCCGGTCGCGGCAAGGTGCTGCCGGGCAAGTGGACCGAGATGGAGCTGCCGTTGCAGCCGGAGCAACCGCGCGCGCCGGTGAATGAATCCGCCCGAGAACCCATTTCCCCTCAGCCTGAGGCTGCAGCGGATACCGGTTTTGAGAGAACACCCTTCTGGCAGGACCATACCGCCGCTCCGGGAGATGGAGTTGAATCCCGCTATGAACCGGAAAATGAACCTGAATTCGAAATTCCCGGGGATGACAAAAAGATCAATGAACCGGAAACGTATTTGCCCGATGAAGAGGAGAGCGGCTTAAACCAATCCCCTGAAACTTATTTTGAAGAAGATCAGATACCGGTTATCGAAGGGCAGGCGGAAGAAAGCGCCGGCGCAGGCGTCGACCTTGGTGGAGCGAAACCGCTCTCGGCGGCACCGGGCAGCTTTTCTGTGAGCATGGCAAAAACATGGATGAAAGCAAAAGCCGCGCATGAAAAGTTCTCCGCTTTCTTTGAACGCATTGAACGCCGTTTTAAAGCCACTCAACCGCCGCTGCCGGCCGGATCCCCGCCGCTCATGATGGTCGTTCTGGCGATCGCCATCCCGTTGGTGGTGATCCTGGCCGCCATCACGGTTTACTCGCAAAGCGGCACGAGCGAGGAACACCAGGCGCTGTTGGTGGAAGCGCAGCAGGCGGCGGCGTTGGCGGCCGATACCAAGGATGCCGCCCGGCAGCGCACCTATTGGGCGCAGGCGCTCGAACTGGTGACGCGCGCCCAGGAATACACCACCACCCAGGAATCGCGGGCGCTGTTTGAGAAAGCCCAAACCAGCCTGGACGCGCTGGATTTGGCTGGCCGTTTAAACTTCCGGCCGGCGCTCACCGAGTTCTTTCCCCAGGGCGTGGTTATCACGCGCATCCAGTCTGCCTCGTCTGGCGTGTACTTGCTGGATCAAACCTCCGGTAGTGTTTTACGGATTTCGCTCAATTCCAAGGGCTTTTACGAACTGGATCAGGAATTTCAGTGCGCTCCCGGCCCCTATGGGCTGACCACGGTCACCAAGCTGGTAGATTTCGAGGTGCTGCCTGCCAACACGGATAACTACCGCGTGGTGGGTGTCGACGAGCAGGGCAATCTGCTCTATTGCCGGCCGGGCGAGCTGCCTCTTTCCCGCCCGCTCACCCCGCCCTCGGGCGGGTGGAAGCGCATCAATGACCTCGGCTACGACAGCGATATCCTCTACGTGCTGGATGCCGACGCCGACGCGGTTTGGATGTATGAGGGTAAAAATCCGGAAGATAAGGAAGCCGCCGGGGTTATTTTCTCTGAAAAACCGATCAAGTTTTTCGATGAGGACGTGCCCGACCTGGGCGGCGCAATCGACTTGACCGTCAACGAAGAGGACCTCTATATCCTGCACCAGGATGGACACATGTCGCTTTGCCGCTACAGCGCCTTGAAAGAAGTTAAATTGACCGAATGTCAGGATCCGGCGCCTTATTCCGATAACCGCGCCGGTCGGGAAAAACACCCCTGGATTTTTATGGATAGCAATTTCAGCATGATACAGCGCACCGTAACCCCCAACGCGGCCATTTACATCCTGGATGGCGCCAATCGCTCCATCAATCAGTTCAGCAACCAATTGAACCTGGAATATGTGTTCAAACCGCAGGTCAACCCCAATTATCCGGTGCCCAATACCGTTCCCACCGGTTTTGGTATTTCATCGGATATGGAAGTCTTTTTGGCTTATGACAACCAGCTTTTTATCGCCCCTTTGAAATAAGGTCGCGTTTGCGTTTCAACCACAACTTGAGATGGGTCAAAGACCAGGTGTTGATCACCTGGTCGCGTTTTAACCCTGCCCGCCGCGCGATGGCGATGCCGTAGCGCGAGTTGGTCATCATGGCGGTGTTATGCGAATCGCTGTCAAGCGCGATTTCAACTCCCAGGGAGACAGCCAGGCGTACTTTCCTGTCGTCGAAGATCGGGTGCGATTTATGCGAATTGATTTCCAACGCCACCTGGTTGAAAGCCGCGGCGCGGCATACCCTTTCCCAATCCAGGTCGATCAAATCCACCATCGGGTAGATGCGGCCGCCCGGGTGGCCGATGATGTTCACATATGGGTTCTCGATTGCGCGGATCAGGCGCGCGGTGGATTGTTCCATAGGCTGATCGAGGGCAACATGCATCGATGCGACCACGATGTCCATCCTGGCCAGCATCTCCGCCGGTAGATCCAGGCTGCCGTCCGGCAGGATGTCCACTTCAACGCCTTTCAGGATGGTGAGTCCGTCCTTGAGGTCCTGCTGCAGCCGGTCGATTTCGTCGGCTTGCTGCATGAAATAACTCGCGTCGGTGTATTTTTTGATCAGATGGGGGGAAT
>CALGUJ010000291.1 GCA_937902055.1 uncultured Pelolinea sp. | reverse complement strand
GCGCTGAACGCAAAGGGCGGCGCTGACCTAAACGGCGATGGCGAGTTTGGCCTGCTTTGCCGCTACAAAGATGACAATAACATGTACATGTTCGAAGTCACGCAGGACGGTTATTATGCCATTTACCGCATGTTGAACGGCACCTGGTCGCCGTTGGTGGATTATACCTATTCCGACCTGGTGGCTTCATTAACCAGCGCGAATGTGCAGGCTGCCTGCATTGATAATACCCTCAGCCTGGCGGTCGAGGGGAAGGTTCTGGCGGAAGCGCAGGATAATTCCATCAAATCCGGCGATTACGGATTTTTCGCAGGGACGTTCTCGAACAGCAACCATGTTATATCGTTCGATAACCTGAAAGTCAGCCAACCATGAGATGTAATTTTGGATAATTTAATCCAACTCGAAATTCAATCGCTGGTTTACGAGGGCAGCGGTTTTGCGCGCCTGCCGGATGGGCGGGCCGCCTTCATCCCGTTTGTCATGCCCGGCGAGCAGGTGACAGCGCGCCTGCGCGAGGAGAAGAAGGGCTTTGTGTTGGCCGACATGGTCAGCGTGGATAAGCCGCATCCGCAGCGAATGGCGCCGCGCTGCCCGCATTTCGGCGATTGCGGCGGCTGCCATTATCAGCACATTCCCTATGAGCTGCAGTTGGAAATTAAAAAGAAAATATTCGTGGAACAATTGCAGCGCCTGGCAGGTATTGAAGACCCCCATTTAGAGAAAATCATCGCCTCCACCGAACAGTGGAATTACCGCAACTCCGTTCAATTTCAGGTTTCCGGTGAGGGGCAGCTTTGTTACGCCAACGCGCGGGAAAACGCGCTATTCCCGGTGCGCGAATGCCACCTGCCCATGACGGCAATCCAAAACCTGTGGCCGCAACTGCAGTTTGAGCCGGGCAGTTTTACCGGCCGGCTGGAACTGCGCCAAAATGCCGACGGCGAAATATTGTTGGTTTTTGAAGGTGGAGAAAGCAGAGTCCCGGCGCTGGAAAGCGAAGCCGGCATATCGATCGTTTCGCTCTCCGGCGCGGATACGGTTGTAATGGAGGGCGAGGATCACCTGGTGATGCAGGCGAGTGGAAAACCGCTGCTGGTTTCCGCCGGTTCCTTCTTCCAAACCAATTTTTACACGGCGGAAGCATTGTTGGCTGAAGTCTGCAAGCTGGTGCGGGATTGCGGCGCCCGGCGCTTGCTGGACGTCTATTGCGGCGTGGGATTGTTCTCGGCTTTTCTGGCGGGGGAGATGGAGGAATTGGCCGGCATTGAGGCTTCGCTCAACGCCTGCCGAGATTTTGCCGTGAATCTGGATGAGTTCGATAACGCCAGCTTGTATGAAGGCACGGCCGAACGCATCCTGCCTTTGCTGGATTTTAAGGCGGATACTGTCATACTCGATCCGCCGCGCGCCGGGCTGCGGCCTGAAGCGCGCCGGGCATTGGAGAAGCTGCATCCACAAAACATGATCTATGTCTCCTGCAATCCGGCCACCCTGGCGCGCGACGCCCGGCATTTTGTTGAACAGGGCTATCACTTGCAGCGCTCCATCCTGGTGGATATGTTTCCGCAGACATATCACATTGAAAGCGTATTATTGATGTCAAGAGCTGAAAAATAAGGATTCTTTTATACTAATAAGTATTGGGGGTTTAATAGTTTTTTTCCATTTCCGGATTTCTTCACTCAAATCCTTTGTAGTAACTATACCCCGAGATATTTTTATACTGGTACGTAATCAGTGGGAACATGTTGCGAATTATTGTTCACTTCTGAATTTGAACGTAATCCAATTTTAAGGCACGAATAAAGGTTAGAAATTTTATGGGTTGACAAACTTATGAAAAGGTAATATATTATCTATATAGGTAATGCATTACCTATAATGTAATAATTATCAGTCTAATAAAAGGAGTAATTATGAATTCATACGAAAAAAATGCGGTACCGGATGATGCAATGATTTTTGGGCTTTTGCTGATCATTTCAAACAAGATGAATACTCTTCTTGAACGAGAGTTTCAGGAATTCGATGTGACAACCAAACAATGGTTTTTGTCAGAGACAATCAATAGTCTCTTCGATTCACCTCCAACACTAAAAGAGGTTGCAAAAGTAATGGGGAGTTCTCATCAGAATGTCAAACAAGTGGCTTTGAGACTTCAGAACAAAGGCTTGCTAACCTTAGAGAAAGACACTAAAGATGCCAGAGTCACCAGGATAAGAATGACGGATAATAGCCATGATTTCTGGAAGCAGACAGATCCGAAAGGGTTGATATTTAGAGAAAAAATGTTCAAAGAGATTGATGAAAAGGATATTGCAGGTGCAAGACATTTTCTTGAGAAGATGCTTGCGAATTTAATTGAAATTGAAGACATTGTAATAAGTGATGTTAAGAAGGTTTAATTCGGGGAACTCCATAGGAATGAGGGATAAATGAAAAATCGTCAAAAAATAAAGGTTGTTGTCATTGTATTGGCTTGCGTGTTGCTCGATATTGTCATGCATGTTGTTACGAAATCATATAGCACAATGCCTGAAAATCCAAACTTTAGCAGGCTGGCAAAGTTGCTTGGAACTGAAATAACCGTCTCTCTTTGGGCATTAATTTCTTTTTCTACTTCTGCTTACGTCTATTGCCTTATTAGAAATATAATTCCGGGGGAGGGGATAGTAAAGGGATTGCGGTATGGATCTGCGATTGCACTGCTCTGGCTTTTTGCCATGCTGGAGGGAGTATCTTTATTTGGCAATCCAGTAATAAATGAATTTGTCGTTGGCCTCAGTGATGCGATCCCTGTTTTCTTAATGGGGTTGCTTCTGAGTATGCAAAAAATAGAGGAGCAAGGAAATACTGTAGTAAAACCAGTCACTTTTGAACGAAAAATGGTGATTGTCTCCATTTTCTCTGGGATATTCTTGATTGGACGGTATGCGGCTTATTTTACAGGATTGATTCGATCGGGATACCAAACAAACTCGTTGTCTACATTTCTATGGACGTTGTTAATGGGTAGTTGTATTGGTGTTTTATGCATTTTGCTCGAAAAGGATGGAGATACACCATCCCTTGAATGCAGAGCAGTGAAATTTGGAATTCTAATTTTTGGCGCAAATTGGGCTGTGTTCCTGGTTTTTATGCCCTTATTGTTTTCCGGCTACATAGTTGATGTGTTAACGCGAATCGCCATAGATATTGCGCTTGTTACCATTGGATACTTTTTAGCTTTTCGCCTGGAATCAAATTCTTCATCCGTCGAAATATCTACTTTTCTATGATAGGATATTGATAATCAACCGGCCCAGAAAGCGCATGCCAGATAGAAGTTTTATAGATGTGACGAAGGAAGTGATATTCCTCTCACTTATCAAAATCTTGGCGAACTGTAATCCTGAAAAACTTTAAGAAAGAGGTTACCTATCATGTCTGATTATGTATTGACTTGCTGTTCGACAGCGGATATGCCCGAAGAATACCTTAAGAACAGGGATATCCCGTACGTTTGTTTTCATTACAACATGGATGGCAAAGAATACCCGGACGATTTGGGAAAAACGATGCCTTTCCAGGAATTCTATGAGCGGATTGCCAAGGGCGCGCTGCCAACCACTTCGCAGGTGAACGTTGGCCAGTATCTCGACTTTTTCGAACCGCTCTTGAAGGTTGGCAAAGATATCCTGCATATTTCCCTATCTTCAGGATTATCCGGTTCGTATAATTCGGCTTGCGTGGCCAGGGAGACCTTATTGCAGAAATATCCGAATCGCAAGATCTTTCTGGTGGATTCGCTGGGCGCTTCATCCGGTTATGGCTTGCTGTTGGATACGGCTGCCGACATGCGCGATAAGGGTATTTCAATCGAAGAGTTGTACGACTGGCTGGAAAAGAACAAGCTCACGGTTCATCACTGGTTCTTTTCCACCGATCTAAGCCATTACAAAAGGGGCGGGCGTATTTCCGCGGCATCGGCCACCATGGGCACTTTGTTGAATATTTGCCCGCTGATGAATATGGACAACGCGGGCAAGCTCATCCCACGCACCAAGATTCGCGGTAAAAACAACGTGATCAAGGAAATTGTGAAAAAGATGGAAGAGCATGCGCAAAACGGCCTTGATTACAACGGCAGGTGTTTCATTTCCAACTCTGCCTGCTTCGAGGACGCGCGCAAGGTGGCTGACCTGATCGAGGAGAAATTCAGGCATCTCGATGGCAAGGTGATGATCAACAGTATCGGAACAGTGATCGGGTCGCACACCGGCCCGGGAACTGTGGCGTTATTCTTCTTTGGCGGTTTGCGCACGAATTAAGTTTATTATATAAATTGTAAAAATTAAGTCTTTCGCATGATTGAATAATGATATTCAGC